>NZ_LIQR01000321.1 GCF_001418575.1 Peterkaempfera griseoplana | reverse complement strand
CGCCCGGCCGCGGGCCGCGGGCGACTTCGCGTCGATCTGCGCCGCCACCCCGCCCCGCGCGGGCCGCAAGCGCGTGGCCGTGGTGCTGGACTTCGGCACCACCGCCGACTCCGCCACCGGGGAGCAGCCCCCGGCGCAGCGCACCCTCTGCGCCGTGGTGCCCGCGAGCGCCAGCAGCGCCGAGGTGCTGGCCGAGACCGTCCCCCCGCTGCGCTACGACTCCAACGCCGTGCTGTGCGCCATCGCCGGCTACCCCTCGGCCGGCTGCGGCGAGGTGGTCGCCGCAGCGCCCGCCGGGCACCCGAGCGCCTCCGGCAAGGGCAACGGCGGCGGCAACGGTCCCGCGCTGGGGCTCGCCGCAGGTGGCGCCCTGGTCGTCCTGATCGCCGCCGGCGCCGTCGTCCAGGCCCGCCGCACCCGGAACCGCTGACCGGCCGTGGCCCCGCTCCCCGTCGTGGAACGCCGCCGGACCGCCCGTCCCGCGGCCGGTCCGCGCCGGCTGCACCCGGGCGCCTGGTGGCTGTGGGCCCTGGGCCTGGCCACCGCCGCCNNTGCTGCTGCTCACCGCGGCCGTCGCGGGCCATGTGGTGGCGGCCCGGCGCAGCGCGGCGCCGTGGTCCCGCTCCTACGGCGCCTTTCTCAAACTGGGCCTGCTGGTGCTGGTCATCCGGCTGGTCTTCGCGGTGCTGCTGGGCTCACCGATCCCCGGTACGACAGTGCTCTTCACCCTGCCCGAGATCCCGCTGCCCGGGTGGGCGCAGGGGGTGCGCCTCGGCGGCCGGGTGACGGCCGAGGCCCTGGTCTTCGCGCTGTACGACGGGCTGAAGCTGGCCGTGCTGCTCGGCTGCGTCGGCGCCGCCAACGCACTGGCGAGTCCGGCGCGGCTGCTGCGGGCGCTGCCGGGGGCACTGTACGAGGCCGGGGTGGCCGTGGTGGTGGCGATGACCTTCGCCCCCCATCTGGTGGCCGACGTGCGCAGACTGCGGGCGGCCCGCCGGCTGCGCGGGCGCGCCGACCGGGGGTTCGGGGCGCTGCTCAGCGTCGGCATCCCGGTGCTGGAGGGCGCCCTGGAACGGTCGGTCGGGCTGGCCGCGGCGATGGACACCCGGGGCTTCGGCCGTACCGCCGAGGTGGCCCCGGCGATCCGCCGCACCACGGCCGTACTGACCCTGGCCGGTCTGACGGGGGTGTGCGCCGCGGTCTACGGGCTGCTCACCGACACCGGGACGGTGTGGGCGCTGCCGCTGCTGGCGGCCGGCCTGGCCGCGGCCGCCGGCGGGCTGGTGCTGGGCGGCCGCCGGGCGCTGCGGACCCGCTACCGGCCGGACCCCTGGGCGCTGCGGGAGTGGCTGGTGTCCGGTTCCGGGGCGGCGGTCGCGGCGCTGACGGTGTGGCTGTCCACCAGGGACGCCACCGCCTTCCACCCGCCCGCCGTGCCGCTGACGATGCCCGCACTGCCGCTGCTGCCCGCCGCCGCCGTACTGCTGGGCCTGATTCCGGCGGTGGCCGCGCCGCTGCCGCCCGAGCCGGGGAAGGACATCCGCCGTTGATCACCTTCGAGCAGGTCACGGTGACCTATCCCGACGCGGCCGGTCCGGCGCTGGCCGGGCTGGATCTGCACATCCCCGAGGGGGAGCTCTGCCTGCTGGTCGGGCCGTCCGGCTCCGGCAAGTCCACCCTGCTGGGCGCGGTCAGCGGCCTGGTGCCGCACTTCACCGGCGGGACCCTGGCCGGCCGGGTCACGGTCGCCGGGCGGGACACCCGTACCCACCGGCCGCGCGACCTGGCCGACGTGGTGGGCAGCGTGGGGCAGGACCCGCTCTCCCACTTCGTCACCGACACCGTGGAGGACGAACTCGCCTACGGCATGGAGTCGCTGGGCACCCCGCCCGAGGTGATGCGCCGCCGGGTGGAGGAGACCCTGGACCTGCTGGGCCTGGCCGAACTGCGCGACCGGCCGATCGCCGCGCTCTCCGGCGGCCAGCAGCAGCGGGTGGCGATCGGCTCGGTCCTCACCGTGAACCCCCGGCTGCTGGTGCTCGACGAGCCGACCTCGGCCCTGGACCCGGCGGCCGCCGAGGAGGTGCTGGCCGTGCTTCAACGGCTGGTCCACGACCTGGGCACCACCGTGCTGCTGGCCGAGCACCGGCTGGAGCGGGTGGTGCAGTACGCGGACCGGGTGGTGCTGCTGCCCGGTGCGGGACTGCCGCCGGTGGTCGGTGAGCCCGCCGAGGTGATGGCGGCCTCACCGGTCTTCCCCCCGGTGGTCGGCCTCGGCCGGGCCGCGGGATGGTCGCCGCTGCCGCTGTCGATCCGGGACGCCCGGCGGCGGGCCGCGCCGCTGCGCGCCCGGCTGGGCGGCGCCGTACCCGTCCAGCGCACCGCCGCGGACGCGTCCGGCGAGCCCGCCGCCGAGGTGCGCGGCCTGGCGGTGCGGCGCGGACCGGTGGCGGCGCTGCGCGGTGTGGACCTGACCCTGCACCGCGGCTCCGTCACCGCGCTGATGGGCCGCAACGGCGCCGGGAAGTCCACCCTGCTGGGCAGTCTGGTGGGGCTGCACAGCCCCTCCGCGGGCTCGGTACGGGTCGCAGGGCTGGTCCCGCACCGCACCCGTCCCGCCCAGCTGGTGCGCCGGGTGGGGCTGGTGCCGCAGGACCCCAGGGACCTGCTCTACCGGGAGACGGTGGCGGCGGAGTGCTCCTCCGCCGACGAGGACTGCGGTGCCGCGCCCGGCACCTGCCGGGCCCTGGTGGAGCGGCTGCTACCGGGCCTCGCGGACGGCAGCCACCCCCGTGACCTGTCCGAGGGGCAGCGGCTGACGCTGGCGCTGGCGGTGGTGCTGACCGCCCGTCCGCCGCTGGTGCTGCTGGACGAGCCGACCCGCGGCCTGGACTACGCCGCCAAGGGGCGGCTGGTGGAGATCGTCCGCGAGCTGACCGCCGACGGGTCCCGGGCCGTGCTGCTGGCCACCCATGACGTGGAGCTGGCGGCCGAACTCGCCGACCGCACCGTGATCCTGGCGGAGGGAGAGGTCGTCGCGGACGGGCCCACCGGGTCCGTGGTCACCGGCTCCCCCGCGTTCGCCCCGCAGGTCGCCAAGGTGCTGGCGCCGGACCCCTGGCTGACCGTCGAGCAGGTCCGCGGCGCCCTCGCCGCCGCCCAGCCGGAGGTGCCCGCGTGAGCGCCACCCGCCCAGTGCCACTGGGGAGCCGCTCCGCGGCCGCCCTGCTGATCGTCTCCGCCGTGGGCGTCGCTGCCTTCGGCTGGCCGCTGCTCGCCGCCCCGGGCGGGGACCTGGTGGGCCACTCCGCCGACGCCCCCTGGCTGTTCGCGGCCCTGCTGCCGCTGCTGCTGGCCGTGGTGGTGGCCCAGATCGCCGAGGGCCGTGCGGCGTCCGGCGGCGAGGCCGGGATGGACGCCAAGTCGGTGGCGCTGCTGGGGGTGCTGGCCGCCGCGGGCGCGGCGCTGCGGCCGCTGGGGGCGGGCACGGCCGGGATCGAGCCGATGTTCTTTCTGATGGTGCTCTCGGGAAGGGTGCTGGGCCCGGGCTTCGGCTTCGTGCTGGGGGCGGTCTCGATGTTCGCCTCCGCGCTGCTGACCGGCGGGGTGGGGCCCTGGCTGCCGTTCCAGATGCTGGCCATGGGGTGGGTGTGCGCGGGCGCCGGGCTGCTGCCGGGTGCGGCCGGGCTGCGCGGCCGCCGGGAACTGGTCCTGCTGGCCGGGTACGGCGCCGTCTCCTCGCTGCTGTACGGCACGGTGATGAACCTTCAGGGCTGGCCCTACCTGGGCGGGATGAGCAGCTCGGTCTCCTTTGTCGCCGGTGACCCGCTCCCGGAGAACCTGGCCCGCTTCGTCGCGTACTGCCTGGCGACCTCGATGGGCTGGGACCTGCCCCGGGCCGCGGTGACCGTGGTCCTCTGCCTCACCCTGGGCACCCCGGTGCTGCGCGCCCTGCGCCGCGCCACCCGCCGGGCGGCCTTCGCCGCCCCGGTCGTCTTTACGGACGGTTCCGGGGACGCCCCGGCGGGGGACGCCCCCGGCGCCTCCGCGGGTGCCTCCTCCCCCGCCGCGGCTGACGCCTCCGGCGGCTGATCGCGGGCCGTCCGCGTTTGGGCCGGGCGTTTCGGGCAAGCCGCCTGATGCACCGACTACTCACGGTCAACGCGGAGGCCGCCCCGGCCTCCACAGCCGTCAGGAGGCTTGTCATGTCCACAGTCGCGACTGTCGCGGTCATCGTGGTCGCCGTGATCGTCGTCGCGGCCGTCGTCGCCCTGGCCCTGCGTCCACAGCTGCACAGCCGCAGCCTCAGGCGGCAGTTCGGCCCCGAGTACCACCGGGCGGTCGCGGCGCACGGCACCGCCAAGGCGGCCGAACAGGACCTCGAGGAGAGGCTGCGGCGCCGCCGCGACCTCGAGGTCAGGCCGCTCTCCGCCGAGGCCCGCGAACGCTACCGGGCCGACTGGACGGACATCCAGGAGGAGTTCGTCGACACCCCGGCGCAGGCGCTGGCCGACGCCGACCGGCTCATCGGCCGCGTGATGCACGACCGCGGCTACCCGTCCGACGACCAGGACGAGAACCTGGCCGCGCTCTCCGTCGACCACGCCCGCGCCCTGCAGGGCTACCGCCGGGCCCGCGACGTCGCACGCAGGGCCCAGGAGGGCGAAGCCGGCACCGAGGAGATGCGCGAGGCCGTCGTGAACGCCCGCGAGCTCTTCACCGAACTGGTGGACGCCGGCGCGGGCAGCAACCGCTCCACCACACCGTCGTGACCCCGGAGACAAGGAAGACCGCCATGGGCGAGCGCAGAATCACCGAACGCGAGGCAGAACCGCTGCGGCGCGCACAGGACCCGACCGGCACCGGCGACCAGGACGGAACGGTGGCCGGCCGCACACCGGCCGCCTCCGGGACCCCGGTCTCCGACCGCCCGGCCGCCGGGGCTGCGGATGCTCCCGGCACCCCGGACCGCACCCCGGACCCTGCGGTCCGCGAGCAGGCCGGTCCGGCCGCCACCTCCCTCACCACCCCCCGCAGCACCCCCGGAACCGACCTCCGCACGGCAGGCCGCAGCGCCGACGGCGAGGCCGCCGCACGACCGGCCGTACCCGGCACGCGCGGAACCGCCGACGACACCACGGGCCGCAGCGACGGCAAGGCCGGACGACCGGCGGCGACCGGCCTTCCCGCAACGGACGACGGCACCATCGTGCGCACCGACGGCAAGGCCGCACGACCGGCCGCAGCCGGCACATACGGCAACGGCGGGACCGCCGGCACCGCCGCGACCGCCCGCACCACCGCCACCCCGGCCGCCGACCGGTCCACCGGGCGCGGAACGGCCGCCGCACAGGAGGAGGAGCAGCTGCTCCCCGGCCACGCCTCGGAAGCGCTGGAGGCCCGCTGGCACGACATCCTCGTGGGCTTCGTCGACGGCCCCAAGCACTCGGTCGAGGAGGCCGACCGGCTCCTGGACGAGGTCTCGGCCCTGATCGCCGAAGGGCTCAAGGAGCGCCGCCGCACGCTGCGGGACAGCTGGCAGGGCGAGGACGGGACCCGTACCGAGGAACTGCGGCTCACCCTGCAGAAGTACCGCGGCCTGGTCACCCGGCTGCTCGCGACCTGACGACACCACGGCTCGGCGCCTCCGTCCCCTCTCCGGGGCCGGAGGCGCCGAGCTGCCCAGCCCACCAGCGGCGGCGGCCCCGTGCGGGGATGGCCGCCGTCAGCGGCGGGCGCGGCCCCCGGGTTTCCCGCCGAGCTCCCCGGCCTCGACCGGCAGCCGCCAGGTGTTGCGGCGGTGCACCGCCTCCAGATCGCGCAGCAGCGGCGGCCGGGGCACCACCAGCACCGGGCAGGAGGCGTACGCGACGCAGACCGGCATGACCGGACGGTGCAGCATCCGGCGGAGCAGGCCGCTCGGCCCCCGCCCCACCACCAGCAGGTCGTCCCCCCGGTCGGCCGTGCGCACCAGCACCTCGGCGGGCCGGCCGTACGCCACCAGGGTGCCCAGCCGGACGTCGGGCGGACGGCAGGCGAAGGCGGTTTCGACCACGGTGCGCAGCCGCTCCTCCGCCAGTCCCCGGCAGGTCTCCAGCAGCGGCGGGCAGGGCGTACGGCGGTAGCCGAACTCCCCGCCGGGAGGCTCCCAGGCGAGCACCGCCAGGACCTCGGCGCCGGTGCGCCGGGCCCGGTCCACGGCGTGGTGCAGTGCCGCGAGGCTGCCCAGTGAGCCGCTCACCCCCACCACGATGCGGTGTGCGCCCGCGTTGTCCGCGTCCATGTCGAGTCCTCGCTGCTGTCCCTGTGGTCCGGCGGACACCCGCGGGCTGCCCACGCCCACCACCCTGGGCGCTGCACGGGCGACCGCCGGGCCCGGCGGGTGTCCGCGTCCATCGAAACCGCTGCCGTGCCAGGGATCCGCCGTCCTTGACGCCGCCCTGACGCCGCAGCCGGGCGCTCTTACGGGTCCCTGACGCGGGGGCACCCGGCGGGCCCGTCCACGGCCTCGCCGAGCGGAACGGCACCGTCCCCGGTGGCACGGGTGAGGAGCGGGACTCCCGGGGTGGCGCCGTGCGGATCGGCCCCGCCGACGCCCGCGAGGCCCGACCGGCAGCCGCCCCGACGGCCGGCCTCGGGGACGGTGCAGCAGGTCGGGGTCCCCGGCGACCGCCGAGGGCGGGGGATCAGTAGGCGTGGCGGTCCTGCTTGTCCATCCATGCCTGGTAGGCCGGGGCGCCGAGTTCGGGGAGGATCTGCTCGATGTGGATGCGCCGCTGGTCGTAGGGCTTGGCGAAGTCCTCGTACTGGAAGGCGTCGTCGAAGCCGATCTTGCGGGTGTCCTCCAGGTCGCGGCTGAAGTACACATGGTCGATCCGCGACCAGTAGATGGCGCTCATGCACATCGGGCACGGCGCGCCGCTGATGTAGATCGAGCATCCGGCGAGCATGCGGGCACGCTCCGGCAGCAGGTCCGGTGAGCCCTCGGGCCGCGGGATGTAGGCCAGGGTGGACTCGTTCTGGTGGCCCTCCGGGACCGAGGGCGCCTCGGGGTTGAGGACCTGGACGGCCTTGCGGATGGTCTCCACCTCGGCGTGCGCGGTGGGCTCGCCGGTGAGCAGCACCCGGTTCTGGCCGCGGGCGATGATCTGCCCGTCCCGGGTGAGCACCGCCCCGAAGGGGCCGCCCCAGCCGTTGACCACGGAGTCGGTGGCGAGTCTGACCGCCTCGGCGAGGAACTCCCTGTGCTGGTCCGTGCCGTGCTGGTCCATACCGCGACCTCCGAGTCACATATGCACTGTGTGACTTGAGTTGCCTTGTATATCCCCTCTGGCTAGCGTGGCCAGGGTGAAGGGTGATGCAAGTCGCGGCGTTCCCGACGAGAGCGCGACGGCGGTCCTCTCACAACGGGTCCGCGCCGACCGGGTGGACGACTACCGCCACTGGCAGGACCGGACGACGGAGGCCGCACGCGGCTTCGACGGCTTCGAGGGCACCGAGGTGTACCCGCCGCACGGCGCCGGGGGCGACTGGGTGGTCGTCTTCCGCTTCACCCGCCTCGACCAGCTCACCGCGTGGCTGGAGTCCCCCGAGCGCAGCGCGCTGCTGGAGGAGGGCCGGCCGCTGTTCGAGACACCGCCCACCCATGAGGTGGTGGCCGGTGAGTCCGCCACCCAGGACGTGGTGACCGCAGTGGTCTCGCACCGGGTGCTGCCCGGACGGGAACGGGACTTCGCCCGCTGGCAGAGCAAGATCGAGCGTGTGCAGGAGCGGTTCCCGGGATACATGGGGGCCGAGTCCTTCGAGCCCGTCCCCGGGGTCCAGCAGAACTGGGTCACGGTGTTCCGCTTCGACACCCGCGACCATCTGGACGCCTGGCTCGACTCCGAGGCGAGGAAGCGGCTTCTGGAGGAGGGACGGCGCTATGTGGCCTCGTTCGACGTCCGCAAGGTCGGCTCCTCGTTCGGCGGCTGGTTCCGCTTCGGCGGTGACGCCCGGGCGGTGCTCCCGCCGAAGTGGAAGCAGGCGATGTCGGTGCTCCTCGCCCTCTACCCCACGGTGATGGTGCTGACCCTGACGGTGGGCGGGGTCCTGAAGGACGCCGGGGTGCCGGGGTACGCCGCACTCTTCATCAGCAACATCCTCAGCGTCTCCATCCTGACCTGGCTGCTGATGCCGCTGGTGAACCGGGTCCTGGGGTTCTGGCTGGTCCCGGCGGGCACCGCTCCGCGGCGGGTGCACATCGCGGGGACCGCCGCGGTGGTGGCCTGCTATGCGCTGCTGCTCGTCGTCTTCGGCCTGACCACCCATCTCTGAACCAGCAACCTCTTTGGTGGCGGCTCAGACCAGGCGGGGCGCGGCCGTACCGGTGGAGCCGGACACGGGACGGTCGTGCTCGTTTCCGCAGGTGGCCGTGGAGAGCCGGGTGAGCAGCGCCGAGAGTTCCGCGTCCCGGGAGTCGTCCCAGTCCCCCAGCAGTTCCGCGAGCTGCGCCCGCCGCGCCGCCAGCAGCCGTACGGCCACCTGCTCCCCGTTCGGGGTGAGCCGCATCGGCAGCGTCCCGTTGCGGCGCGCCAGTCCCTGTCCCTCCACCTCGATCGCGGCGTTCTCGACCACCTGGCGGGGGAGGATCCCGCGGTCGGCGATGTCGCCGGGGGTGACGCTGCCGTGCTTGTGCATCATCAGGATCAGCCAGCTGGAGGCGGGTTGCAGGTCCAGCCCGGCACTCACGGTGATGCGGCGGTAGAGGTCCCGGCGGGCCTCCCGGGTGCCCAGCAGCGACAGGGCGCGGGCGACCTCGTCGGCGGAGGAGCGCTCGACCGGGTTGGTGCCGATGGTCTCGCCGAGGTCGGGGGTGGTGACGGTCTGCCGCAGCGGCTCCTCCTTGAGGAACCAGGTGAGGACGAAGGCCACCAGCACGATGGGCACGGCGTAGAGGAAGACCCGGGTGATGGACTCGGCGTACGCGTGGTGGATCACGCCCTGGAGTGCGGGCGGCAGGGTGCCGACCGCCCGCGGGTCGCCGGTGACGGTGGCGGGGGTGAAACCGGGGGGCAGTCGCAGTCCGGCGAGGGCGTCGGCGAGGCGGTCGCGCAGGCCGCTCGCGAAGACGGTGCCGAAGACGGCGACCCCGAAGGAGGCTCCGATGGAACGGAAGAAGGTGGCACCCGCGGTGGCGACCCCCAGGTCCTCGTAGCCGACGGCGTTCTGCACCACCAGGACCAGAACCTGCATCACCAGGCCGAGGCCCAGGCCGAAGACCAGGAAGCAGAGGCTCATCTGCAGGTTGCCGCTGTGCTCGTCGAGCTGGGAGAGCAGCAGCAGTCCGACGGCGGTGACGGCGGTGCCCGCGATGGGGAAGATCCGGTAGTGGCCGGTGCGGCTGACGATCTGCCCGGCGGCGATGGAGGTGAGCAGCATCCCCAGGACCATGGGCAGCATGTGGACGCCGGAGAGGGTCGGCGAGACCTGGTGCACCACCTGGAGGAAGGTCGGCAGATAGGTGAGCGCACCGAACATGGCGAACCCCACCACGAAGGAGATCACCGCGGCGAGGGTGAAGGTGCGCATCCGGAAGAGCCGCAGCGGCAGCACCGGTTCGGGGGCGCGGCGTTCGACCTGGACGAAGAGCAGCAGCAGGACCAGGCCGAGCACACCCAGTCCCACGACCTGCCAGGAGGACCAGGGCCAGGTGGTGCCGCCCAGCGAGGCCATCAGCACCAGGCAGGTGGCGACCCCGGCGATCAGGCCGGTGCCGGCGTAGTCGATGGTGTGCTGCTGCCGGCTGACGGTGCTGGGCAGCACCAGCGCGATCACCAGCAGGGCCACCACTCCGATGGGCAGGTTGATGTAGAAGACCCAGCGCCAGCTGAGATGGTCCACGAAGAGACCGCCCAGCAGCGGCCCCAGCACACTGGTGACGCCGAAGACGGCTCCGAACAGGCCCTGGTAGCGGCCCCGGTCGCGGGGCGGCACCAGATCGCCGACGATGGCCTGGGTGAGCACGATCAGTCCGCCGCCGCCCAGGCCCTGCAGGGCACGGAAGGCGATCAGTTCACCCATCACCTGGGCGATGCCGCAGAGCGCCGAGCCCACCAGGAAGATCACGATGGAGCCCTGGAAGAGGCGCTTGCGCCCGTACATGTCGCCGAGCTTGCCCCACAGCGGGGTGGCGGCGGTGGACGCCAGCAGATAGGCGGTGACCACCCAGGAGAGGTGCTCCAGGCCGCCGAGGTCGCTGACGATGGTGGGCAGCGCGGTGGAGACGATGGTCTGGTCCAGGGCGGCGAGCAGCATGGCCAGCAGCAGTGCGCCGATGGGTACCCAGAGGTTGTGCACCGCCCCGGCGGGCGGTGTCCCCGCGGGGGTGGAAGGGATGCGGGTCGCGCCTGCGGGCACTGCGGATCCGCTGCGTTCGGGCTCGGCTGCACGCTCGGCCATGCAAGCTCCTGACAGCGACGGGGTGGCTGGTGGCCGACCCTCCGTAAGCCCAGTCTGTCAGCGTTTGCCGGTTTCGACCCGCCGGGGGGCGAAGCGGAAGCTTCGGTCGTACCACGCCAAGCCGGGCAGTCGCTGTCCCACCATCAGGCTGACGCTGTGAGATCAGCTGATCATCCTGCATAATCGGGCGCGACCGAGGCCTGCATGCCCGCCGCACCGCTGTGCGGCCCCGTCCGGCGGCCAGGGGTTCCGCTATCGAGGAGGACCGGTCGGATGCCGGGACAGTACTGCCCCTCCTGCGGCGCCGCGCGCGCCGCAGGCCCGTGCTCCTGCGCGTCGGACCTCACGGACACGGCGGTGCTGCCGCACATCGAGGGCCCACCGCTGGTCCGGCCCTATGTGCATGCCCCGGCCGAACCCGAGGGAGCGGTGCTGCCCCCGCCGGAGCCTCCCGTCCCCGGCCGGCCCCCGCTGCCGCCCCGGACAGCCGACCAGGGCGCACCCGCGGCCGACGACCTGGGCATGTTCCCGATGGACGAGCACGGCGTCCCCGCACATGTGGCGTACTCTCGTGCCGCCGGGCGGCAGGCCGCCTACCGCCGAAGACGGCACCGCGCCGTCCTGCTGGTCGCCGCGGTCGCGGTCCCGGCCGCCGCGGGTGTCGGCTTTGCGCTCTCCGGCTCGGGAGACGGCTCCCACCGGGTGGCCGATCCCAGCCCCTCCGTCTCGGCTCTGGTCGCGGACCCCAGCCTGCTCAGCCCCGGTCCCGCCACCAGGGGTGCGCACCCGCACGGGACGGCCGTCGCCGCCGCCACGGCCCCGGCGACCAGCGCCCCGGCCACCAGCGCCTCCGCCTCCCCCAGCACCGCGGCTCCCACCACTGCCCGTCCGACCGGGTCCCCGTCGGCGACCTCCGCTCCGCTCGTGCCCCAGGTCACGCCGCCGGCGGCCACCGGCAGACCGTCCGCCGGCGCGACCAGCTCACCCGCCCGGACGCCCAGCGCCACCGCCTCCTCGACCGGGCCGCGCACCCTGTCGCTGGGGATGAGCGGGCCGGACGTCGAGGACCTGCAGCGGCGGCTCCGCCGCGCCTGGATCTACCGCGGGAAGCCCACCGGCCAGTACGACCAGAGGACCGCGGACGCGGTGGCGCAGTTCCAGCAGTCGCGCAACATCCAGGGCGACCCCAGGGGCGTCTACGGCCCCAACACCAGAGCGCGGCTGGAGCAGGAGACCTCCTGAGTCACCGTCCGGCGCCCCGCGGCGGCATCCTGGGGCCATGGCGATCAACGGCTTCGGCCCCCTGGAGTTCCAGCTGGTGCTCCTCCGCAGGATGGCGGACTTCCATCCGGGGCTGGTCGAGGAGGCCGTACGCGAGCTCGGCGCCGACCGGGCCGCGATGCGGGAGGCCAACCGCCGCTGGCAGGCGATGCTGCGCTCCCGGACCTTCCCGCGCGGCGAACGGCGCTATCTGGCCGTGCTGGGGCCGCCGGAGTCGGCCGGGCGGCAACGGGCGGGCGACCTGGAGCTGAGGGCGCTGCGCTGGCCGGTCCCGCTCTGGCCCGAGCTGCGCTTCGAGGTGCTGCTGGGGCCCGGCGGCACGGTGTTCAACGAGTGGCTGGTACGGGCGGCGGGCTCGCCGCCGCCCGTACCGCGCACCCTGGCCGAGCTGGACCCCTGGAGCTGCACCGTGGCCGACCTGGCCGCGGCCTTCCCCCCGGCCCAGCCGCTGGAGGGGACCGCGCCGACCCGGTGGCGGCTGGCCTTCACCGCGCCGGACGCGGACGGGGTGCTCCACCGGGCGGTCGCCGACTTCACCTGGGGTCTGCTGCAGGAGGTGCGGGTCAGCCCCTGATCGCGCCGACGATGCTGACACCGGCCATCACCAGCATCACCACCGCCGCCACCCTGGTGATCACCCGCAGCGGGACGTGCTTCATCAGCTTCTGGCCGCCCACGATCGCCACGCCGGCCACCGCGCACAGCGCCAGCCAGGAGCCCACGGCGACGGAGAACGGGTCGGCGTAGCGGGCGGCCAGGTTGGCGGTGGCGATCTGGGTCAGGTCGCCGAACTCGGCCACCAGCACCAGCAGGAATCCGGATCCGGCGACCTTCCAGAAGGAGTTGGAGGACGGCTCCTTGGCCGCGTGCCCCTCCTCGTCCTCCTCGCGCTGGAAGAGCAGCATGGCGGCGCCGCCGAGGAAGAGCAGACCGACGACGCCCTCCACCCAGCGGTGCGGCAGCAGCGCCAGCAGGCTGCCGGCGGCCACCGCCAGCGCCACATGGACGGCGAAGGCGGCGGCGATGCCGGCGAAGACGTGGCTGGCGCGGTAGCGGGTGCCCAGCACCAGGCTGGCCAGCGCGGTCTTGTCGGGGAGTTCGGCCACGAAGATGATGCCGAAGGTGATCGCGGCGATGGTGAGACTCATCGGTGGGGTTGTTCCTCGGAGGTCAGGCTCCCGTACCGGCGTGACCACCTGCGGGGTCGCTTCGGCACGGCAGCGCATGGCAACAGCACTGCGGCCGAAGGTCTCGCCGGCACCGAGTTCGATGCCCCGGGCGCCGGGCCTTCCGCGTCAGCGGGCGGCCAGTATGTCGACGGTCCGGTGGAGGGCTACTCCCCTTCGATCAGCACCCAGTCTACCGGATCCGGCACCCGCCCCCGGCGGCCCGCCCGGGCAGCCCCGGGCCCGCGTGTGACTCGCCGCGCCCCGGCCACCGAGGGCCACGCCGGGGCCGGGGGCCGAGCCCTCCCCGCGGGCGCGGCCCCCGGCCGTACGGGACCGGCTAGGAACCGGTCAGTGCGGCAGCGCCACGCGGGAGGCGGGCCGCGCCGGTGCCCAGGCCCATGGGACGGCGGGGGACGCCCGGGGGCAGGCCGACCGGCCGCCGGAGCTCGGACTCCCGGTAGCGGTCGCACCGCCGGTGCCAGACGAGGATCCCGCTCATCCAGTCCTGCAGTTCCACCGCATGGCGGGCCAGGGCCGCACGTCCTGCCTCGTCGAGGGCGAGCTCTCCCGCCAGCGCGGGCAGCTCGACCTCGGCCAGCTGCTGGAACTCCCGCATCCGGGAGCACGTCAGGTCGGCCACCACGCCGAGGGCCTCCGCCAGGCCGCAGTCGAAGAAGTCCTGCACCACCAGCACCGCGTTGTGGAGTTCGCCCTCGAACTGGATCTCCTTCTGGTAGGAGTACAGGTCGTTGACCAGGGCCGCGTAGTCCGACGCCGCCCGCTCCAGCGCCTGCACCCGGCGGTTGCACCGGGCCCCGGGCGGCAGCGTCCCCCCGGAGGAGAGCCGGGAGAGGCTCATGGTGAGGTCGGCCCCGAAGGTCGCCCGGCGCATCTCGATGTAGTCCACCGGGTCGGGGACGCGGCGCTCCGCCTGGTTGGCCAGCTCCCAGAGCCAGCTCTCCGTCATCTGCTCGACGGCGCGACGCAGGCGCTCGCGGTCGCCGGGCGGCATCGGCCCGGCCGTACGGGTCCACAGGTCCGCCAGGCCGCGCTCCAGGCCGTTGGCCGGGACGGGCATCAGATCGGTGTCCACCGGCATGAAGGAGGACAGCCGCGCGTTGCAGAGCCGGGCCCCGGCCAGGTCGTGGGTGCGTCCGTGGACGGCGGGGTAGTAGTCGTCCGCGTAGGTGCCCCAGGTGAGCCAGCCCGTGGTGACGTCCAGGGCCTCAGGGGAGGCGTCCGGATGGATGCCCGCGGCGCACAGCGCCAGGTCGGCGGCGCGCAGCCGGCCTTCGTCCCAGACGCCGGAGCCGGGCACCCCGGGTACCGCGGTGAGGATCCCCATTCGGTGGGCCCACTCCAGGTTGCGCTCGCGGGCGCCCTCCAGATGGGGGCTGAGCCGGGCACGGTAGGGCATGTGGAGGTCGGGGACCGTGATCGGCCCGACGGCCTGCGGGCGGTGGCTGTGGCTGCGGAGCCGCTGTGGCATGGTGGCGGCCACCGAGGCGGCGATCCTGGCCGCGGAGGTGCCCAGGCCGAGCGGGCCGCTGAGGAACGGGGTCGCGTGCTCCGCCTCGCCGTTCATGTAGCGGCTGGAGCGCATGTGCCACTCGTGGCCGCCGGACTGCCAGTCCTGGAGTCCCTTGACATAGGCCAGCACGCGGGCGCGGGCCTCCGCCTCCAGGCCGTGCTCGGCGAAGAGCGGCGGCAGCTCGGCGAGGGTGGTGTGCTCGAACTGCTGCAGCCTGGAGGTGATCAGGTCGTTGACGGCGTCCGCCGCCTGCTGGGTGGTGCAGCCGAGGAACCGTTCGAAGACCAGGACGCCGTTGGAGAGCTCCCCCTCGTCCTCGATCTCCCGCTGGTAGGAGAAGAGGTCGTTGCGCAGGTGGACGCCGTCGGAGAAGGCGTCCCTGAGCACCCTCAGCGGCCTGGAGCCGGCGACCTCGGCGGGCACCTCGGCGCCCGCGGCGTACTCGACCAGACCGGCCGACCAGGGGGCGCCGCCGACCTTGCGGCGCATCTCGACGTACTCCAGCGGGTTGGCGACCCGGCCGTCGCTGATGTTGGCGAGCTCCCAGAGGGACTCCTCCAGGAGGTTGCGGGTGGCCTCGGCGAAGCGGGCGCGCCAGCTCTGCGACATGGCGGGCACCGTACGGGCCCACAGGTCGGCCAGTCCGCGCTCCACCGCGTTGGCCGGCCGCGGCACCGCCGCGCCGGGCTCGACGGGCATGAAGGCGGGCAGCCGGTCGAGGTAGGCCCGGGCCCCGGCCATGTCCGGGGTGCGCTTGAAGCGCTCCAGGAAGTCGTCGTCGAAGAAGAAGACCCAGACGTACCAGTCGGTGACCAGCGCCAGTTCGGCGGCGGGCGCGTCGGGGTGGGTGTAGGCGCACAGCAGCGCGTAGTCGTGGGAGTCGAAGTCGTGCTCGTCCCAGACGCCGGAGCCCTCGATCATCTCCATCTCGCGGGCCCACGACTTGGAGTGGGTGCGGGCGGACTCCAGATGGGGGCTGAGCCGGGCCGGGTAGGGCTCGTAGAACTTCGGAAGCCGGAAGGGCTGCGACATCCGCACCTCAACTCTCCTGCGAGGACCAGCGATCACCCTGGACGCTAGGCGCCGCCCGGCCGCTGACCGGGCGGAAAGCCGGACATGGCGTCAGATCGGGTGATTGCGCCCGGGCGATGCATAAGCGGCGGAGACCCGGTGACGCTTCGATGGCGCGACATGTTCGCGCCAATTTCGGGGATAGGATTCCGGTTGTGGGGGTGTCGCAGGGATGTTCGGGGTAGCGTGCGGTCGGCAGCGGGGGCGGAGAGCGCTCCCGGCAGTGCAGGGATCTGGAGGGGCGTCAGTGGACCGTCCGACGTGGGCACCGCAGGGGATCGATCTGGAGAAGGCCAGCGCGGCCCGCATCTACGACTTCTTCCTCGGCGGATCGCACAACTTCGAGGTCGACCGGGTGGCCGGTCGCAAGGCGGTCGAGATCCTGCCGGACCTGCCCAAGATCGCCCAGGCCAACCGGGCCTTCATCAGGGACGCCGTACGGCAGGCCGCGGCCGCCGGGGTGACCCAGTTCCTGGACATCGGCTCGGGCGTGCCCACCTTCGGCAATGTGCACGAGGTCGCCCTGGAGGCGGACCCCGCCTCCCGCGTGGTCTACGTCGACCACGACCCGGTGGCCGTCGCCCACAGCCAGGCCCTGCTCGAGGACGTCCCGCAGGCGTCCGTGGTCGAGGCCGACCTGCTGCGTCCCAAGGAGATCCTCAGCCGGGTGGAGGCCGACGGCCTGCTCGACCTCGGCCGCCCGGTGGCGCTGCTGCTGGTGGCGGTGCTGCACTTCATCCCGGAGAGCGCCGAGCCGTACGGGCTGGTGGCCGAGCTGCGCGACTCGCTGGCCCCGGGCAGCCTGCTGGTGCTCTCGCACGCCACCCAGGACGGCCGCCCCGAGGAGGCCGCCCGGATAGAGCGGCTGTACAGCGGGGTCGGCACGCCCTTCACCATGCGGACCAGGGAGCAGGTGGAGCGCTTCTTCGAGGGCTTCACCCCGGAGCCGGGGGTGCGGATGCTCGGCGAGTGGGGCGACAACGCCCACGCCGCCGGCGACGACCCCGCCCGGTTCAGCGGCTATGTGGGAGTGGGACGCAAGCCGTGACCGGAACAGCCCCCCGGACGGACCCCGCCGCAGCGCGGGGTCCCTGCGAGGCCCTGCGCCGCTTCGCCGCCGTCTGGTGCCGCGCCGTGTACCCGGTCTCCACGACCTCGCTCAGCCGCGCCGAACTCCAGTCGTACCTGGAGCCGTTGGCGGCACGGCTGCACGCCCTGCTGACGGCCCGGCCGTTCCACCCCTGGCCGGCCCGGGAGATCGGTGCGGCGCTGGTGCGCGCGCACTGCACCGACCCGCAGGCGCTGGCGCAGACCCTGGACGTCATCGAGTCCTATCTGCTGCTGTACTGCCCGACCGATCTCTCCGGCGAGCCCGGTACCGCCCGCAGCCGGCTGACCCGGCTGCAGCACCACCTGGCGGCCGGATACGCCCGTGAGCTGCGGGAGCGCGCCCTCGGCGAGCAGGAGTCCATCTCCCGCGCCGCGCTGACCGCCAGGACCCGGGCCGAGCAGGCGCTGCGCGCCAGCGAGGCCCGCTTCCAGGCGCTGTTCCGCGGGGCGGCGATCGGCATCAGCATCGCCGACCTGCAGGGCCGCATCATCGATGTCAACGACGCACTGGCCCGGATGCTCGCCGCCAGCCCCGAGGACCTGCGCCGGCTGAACGTCACCGACTTCGTCCACCCCGACGACGCCGACGGCGTGTGGGAGCTCTACCAGGACTCGATACGCGGTGAGCGGGACCACTTCCGGGTGGAGAAGCCCTACTTCCGGCAGGACGGCTCGGTCGTCTGGACCGATCTGACGGTCTCGATGATCCGGGACGAGCAGGGCAGCCCCCAGTACCAGGTGGCCATGCTGGAGGACATCACCGAGCGCCGGATGCTGCACGACCGGCTGCACCACGCGGCCACCCACGACCCGCTCACCGGCCTGCCCAACCGGGCGCTCTTCCTGGAGCGGCTCGGCGCCGCCCTGGCCCCGGGCTCCCCGGTCCGCACGGTGGGTGTCTGCTACCTCGACCTGGACGGCTTCAAGGCCGTCAACGACAGCCTCGGCCACCACGCCGGCGACGAGCTGCTCTGCGCCGTCGCCGAACGCTTCCGCCGCTGCCTGGACGACCCCGGGCGGACGGTCGCCCGGATGGGCGGCGACGAGTTCACCGTGCTGGTGCCGGACCCGGCGGGCGAGGAGGAGATGACCGACCTCGCCGAGCGGCTGATCAACTGTCTGACCACCCCGGTGGACGCCGGCGGCCGCAGGCTCTCGGTCACCGTCAGCGCGGGAGTGCTGGCCTGCTCCGCCGACGCGCTGCAGCCGGCCGAGGTGGTGCAGGCGGCCGACATCGCCCTGCTGCGCGCCAAGAGCCAGGGCGCGCAGCGCTGGGCGCTGTACGACGCGGACAGCCACGCCCGGGAGATCGCCCGCTCCACCCTCTGCACCCATCTGCCCACCGCTCTGGAGCGCGGCGAGTTCTTCCTGGAGTACCAGCCCCTGGTGTCGCTGGCCGACGGATCGCTGGTGGGCGCCGAGGCGCTGGTGCGGTGGCGCCATCCCCAGCACGGCACCCTGGGCCCGGACGCCTTCGTCCCGCTGGCGGAGCAGACCGGGCTGATCGTGCCGCTGGGCCGCTGGGTGCTGGAGACCGCCTGCCGGCAGGCCCGGGCCTGGCAGCTGCAGCTGCCGGAGGTGCCGCTGCGGATCAACGTCAATCTGGCGCCCTGTCAGGCACGCTGCCCGGAGCTGGTGCACGATGTGCTGCGGATCCTCAAGGAGGCCGAGCTGGAGCCGCAGACGCTCTGCCTGGAGGTCACCGAGAACGCCCTGATCGGCGCGGACGACCAGGCGCTGCACGCGCTGCGGCGGCTCACCGACCACGGGGTGGCCATCGCCCTGGACGACTTCGGCACCGGCTACTCCAACTTCTCCCATCTGCACCGGCTGCCCGTCGACACCCTGAAGATCGACCGTTCGCTGATCGGCGACCTGGCCGGCCCCGGGCAGCCCGACCCCACCGCCGAGAAGATCCTCACCGCGCTGGTCTCCCTCGCCCGGGCGCTGGGCCTCACCGTCACCGCCGAGGGCGTGGAGACCGCGGACCAGGCGGACCGGCTGCGGGCGCTGGGCTGCGACACCGCCCAGGGCTGGCTCTACGGCCGGCCGGGCGCCGCCGGACTGATCCCCGCCCTCGCCGCAACGGTGCCGGGCGGTTCGCCGGAAGCCCTCCCTGACGATCAGTCTCCTTCTACCATGTGAGCCAGTCGACAACCCGTCAGGACAGGATGGTTGGCATGGCCGAGCACGGCTCCGAGGTGGACCAGAGCAAACCGAGCATCGCCCGTGTCTACGACTACCTCCTGGGCGGCAAGGACAACTTCGCCGCCGACCGGGTCGTCGGGGACCACTTCATGGTGAACCTGCCGGGTTCGGTGGCGATCGCGCACACCAACCGCGCGGCCCTGACCCGGGCGGTGCGCGACATCTCGCTCACCGCAGGCATACGCCAGTTCATCGACATGGGCAGCGGACTGCCCACCGCGGACAATGTGCACCAGGTCGCCCAGCGCAGCGCCCCGCAGACCAGAGTGGTGTACGTGGACAACGACCCCATCGTCCTGGCGCACGGCCGGGCGCTGCTGGAGGAGGACGAGCGCACCTGTGTCGTCCGGGCCGACGTCCGCGAGCCCGAGACCGTCCGCACGCACCCGGACACCCTCGGCCTGATCGACTTCGACCAGCCGGTCGGCGTGATCCTCTCCGCCATCCTGCACCATGTGAACGACGACGAGGACCCGGGCGCGATCGTCGCCTACTGGCGCGACCAGGTCCCTGCGGGCAGCCACTTCTTCATTTCGCACTTCCGCTCCGGCGACAACCCGGAGACCGCCGAGGCCGAGCGCACCCTCCAGCAGACCTTCGGCCGGGGGCGCTGGCGCACCACGGAGGAGATCCGCGCCCTCTTCGACGGCCTGGAGATCCTGGAGCCGGGTGTGGTGACCTGCCGGGACTGGCGGCCCGATCCACCGGAGAGCGACAGCCGCTTCGGCACCGAGCAGCGGGACGCCACCCTGTGGGAGCAGCTGATCGTGGCCGGTCTGGGCCGCAAGCCCTGATCGGGCACCTGCCCGGCGTACCGGACCCCGCACGACCGAGGGGCGGCCCCGTGGGCCGCCCCTCCTGTCGTTCGTCCGCCTGTCGTGCCTTTGCCCGTTTTTGCCTCTGGGTCAGCGGGCGCTGTGGGCCCGGCGCGTCCGGCGGGTCACCAGCCAGCCGCCGGCGGCGGCCACCACGGCCGCTCCGCCGAGCGCCGCCGGCAGCACCGCGGAGGGGCTGTCGGTGGCGGCGGCCACGGTGTCGGCGTTCTTCAGGGCCACCCGGGCGGGGCGCCCGGGGTGGCTCGGGATCGGACGCACCGACTTGACCGAGCCGTCCGCGTTCAGCAGCACCTGCTGCTTGACCGGGTGGCGGAAGTCGAAGGCGCCCGCGAGCGAACCGGCACGCCGGTCGAAGGACGAGTCGCCGATCCGGCCGGTGCCCCAGTTGTCCTCGATGAAGGAGGTGATGGAGGCCTGCTCGGTGGGCGTGTGGTCGATGTGGTTGGCCTTGGCGTACGGCGAGATGACCAGCAGCGGCTGGCGCGGGCCGGGGCCGCAGCGGTCCTGGTAGCCGCCCTGCGCCGCGGGGCCGGCCTGGCAGGCGGCCGAGTCGTTGGCCTTGCCGTTGGAGGCCACGGTGGAGTCTTTGGAGCCGTTCTTCACCGGCGCGTACACGTGGTCGTACCAGCCGTCGGAGTCGTCGTAGGCGACGACCACCGCGGTGTCCTTCCACTCCGGCGACTGCTGGATCTTGTTGATCTCGGAGACCAGGAAGTGCTGCTCGTCGATCGGGTCCGAGTAGGCGGCGTGGCCGTCCTGGTACTCGGCGGCCTTGAGGAAGGAGACGGCGGGGAGGTTGCCGTCGGCCAGGGCCGCGTCGAAGTCGGTGAGGTCGTAGTTGTGGTTGGCGCGGCCGTTGTGGCCGATCTCGGCGACCGAGGCCGGCGCCAGGTGGTGCGGGTTGGAGGTGGACTTGTAGTACTCGAAGGGCGAGTGGTGCGGGCTGTAGTCCACCGAGGAGGCGCCTGCGATGTTGGCGTGGGTGGCGCCGCCGCACTTGGCGTAGTGGCCCTGCTGTCCGTCCCAGGGGGTGCTCGGACGGAAGCCGCCCTGGAACCAGCCCCAGCTGACGCCCTTGGCGTTGAGCAGGTCGCCGATGTTGCTGCCCTGGAGCGCGGCCAGCGCGTTGCTGCTGGTGTGGTCCTTGTCCGAGCAGTCGTCGTACGCCGGGTCCGGGTCGTTGATGACCGTGCCGACACCGTGGGCGTCGGGCGACGCCACCGTGTAGGCGTCGGGGGTGGCGGTCTGCTTGGGGTTCTCGGTGCCGCTGGCGGGGTCGACCGAGATGGCGCCGTGGGTCTGGCCGGCGACGAGGTTGAGCGCACCCGGGGTGGAGGGCCCGTAGGTGGAGCTGTAGGAGCTGTCGCTCAGGGTGTAGTGCTGGGCGTAGTTCCACAGCGCGGTGACGGTGTTGCCGTCGTAGTAGTCCATCACCAGGCCGGGCTCGCCGAAGAGGCCGCCCGAGCACTTGTCCGATTCGGTGTACTGGACGAAGCTGTCGGCCTTGCCGCCGTTGTAGGCGAGCTGCTCGGCGCCGTAGTTGTGGTTCTGGTCGCAGGTCACCGCCTGGCCGGGGCCCAGCCGCTTGGGCGCGTACTGGTTGGGGTTGCTCTTCAGCAGACCCGCGGAGGCCAGCGTGTCGGCCGACTTCGGGGTGCGGGGCGAGGCGTGGAACGGCGTGCCGTCGGTGTTCGCCGCCACCGGGTAGGTCCCGAAGTAGTGGTCGAAGGAGACGTTCTCCTGGTACAGGACGACGATGTGCTTGATCGGCGTTGCGGTGCGGCTGTCGCTGTGCCCCGGAGCCCCGTGGCCTCCGTGCTGCGGTGCCGCCGCGGCGGGGCCCGCGGCGCCCAGCGCCACCAGTGCCGCTGCGGCGGCGAGCGCGCCGGTCCGGCGTGTTCCCTTGCGGACCTGCTCGCTGAGCGATCTCCTGCTGACCATCTTTGACCTTCCTGGCTTCGCTGACGGACTGCGAGTGAGCTTTTCTGGGCCCTGCGACCGGGATGCGGGCAGGGGAAGGCACCGGGGTGAACACAGGGTCAGAAGATCCACCATGTTCTTTGCCTTCCTTTGAGGATCGACCCTCGGGGATCAGGCCAGCAGTGCGCCGCCCAGCCGGTCGGCCGGGCCCCGCACCCCCGGCAGCGCGAAGAAGTAGCCGCCTCCGTACGGCTTGATGTAGTCCGTCATCGGCTCCCCCGCAAGACGCTTCTGCACCGTGGCGAATTGCCGGTCCAGGTCCTGCTGGAAGCAGCAGAAGACCAGCCCGACATCCAGGTCCCCGTTGGGCAGCAGTCCCCGGTCGTAGTTGTAGCCGCGCCGCAGCAGCCGGGAGGCGGCGTCGGCCGGGGTGCGGGGGTTGGCCAGCCGCATGTGGGAGTCCAGCGGGATGACGTCGCCCTTGGGGTCCTGGGTGTACCTGGGCGGGTCGAACTCCGCCGAGCCGTCCAGCGGTGCGCCGGTGTCCCGGGCACGGCCGATCATCCGCTCCTGCTCGTTGACCGACACGCGGTCCCAGAACTCCACCAGCATCCGGATCAGCCGCACCACCTGGTAGCTGCCGCCGGTCGCCCAGTCGGGCTCGCCGGCGCCGCGCCCCACCCACAGCAGCCGGTCCATCAGCCCGGAGTCCGCGGTGTCGGGGTTGCCCGTGCCGTCCTTGAACCCCAGCAGATTGCGGGGGGAGCCGCCGGGGCGGGGCGGCGAGACGAAACCGTCGATCCGCCACCGGACCTGCATCAGCCCCCGGGTGTGCCGGGCGATGTCCCGCAGCGCGTGCAGCACCGTGTCGGGGTTCTCCGCGCACAGCTGGAGCAGCAGGTCGCCGTGGCACCAGGCGTCCTCCGGGGCGTCGTCCGGGAAGACGTCCATGGTGCGCAGCCGCCTCGGGCGCAGCGCCGCCAGGCCGTACCGGTCGTCGAAGAGCGAGGCGCCCACCGCCACCGTCCCGGTGAGCCGGTCGGCCGGCACCACCGGCCCCAGCATCCCGGAGTCGGAGGGCGGCTCCCCGACGCCCGCCGGCAGCGGGGAGCCGCCGGCGGTGAGGAAGCGCAGCCGCTCGGTGAGGACGCCCAGCAGCTCGGCCAGTTCACCCCGGTCGCGTGCGGTCACATCGAAGGCGGTGAACGCCGCGTGCCGTTGCGGCGGGGTGAGGATGCCGGCCTGGTGGGTCCCGTGGAAGGGCACCGCCGGGGACTGATCCGCGGCCGTCCGCTCGGGCTCCGCGGCGGACTCCGCCACCCGCAGCCCCACCGCTCCGGCGGCCGCGCCGCCCACCCCGGCCGCCACCGCGCGGCGCAGGAACGACCGGCGGCCGACCCCCTCCGACCCGTTCACGAGGTCCTCCTCACGTCGCACACGGCCGCCACCCCGGCCAGCCGTTCCACCAGTCCCCCGAAGTCCGCGTCGACACGCTCGCGCTGCTCCACCTGCAGGTCCCCGGGCGCGGGCCAGGTCCCGTCGTGCCGCAGGGCGTCCAGGTCGTCGCGGGTACGGGCCAGCCACCGGTCGATCCCGGGCAGTTCGGGGTCGCGCGGCTCCAGCAGCGGGCGCAGCCGGTCCAGCACCTCGGCCGTGCCGTCGAGCTGGGCACGGGCGGTGGCCAGGGAGGAGCCGCTGCCGTAGTCGCTGTGCCCGGTCAGTTCGAAGGTGACGGTGTCCTCGGTGATCTCGTGGGCGCGCACTCCGAGGTCCGCGGGTTCCATCCGGGCGTCCGCCCACCGGTCGCGGAGCTTGCGGACGTCGTCCGCCAGCCGCCGCGCGGGAGCGCGCAGCCGGTCCGCGGCCTCGTGGTGCCACAGGCCGTACTCGATCCGGTGGAAGCCGGTGAAGTCCTGGTCCTTCACTCCGCCGGGCCGCCCGTCGGCGAGCCCGTCCACGGCGTCGCCCAGGTCGCCGAAGGCACCGTAGGCGGCGCCCAGCCGGGAGTACGCGAGATGGGCGTCCAGCCAGGCGGTCCTGGCCGCCGCCAGGTCGCCGCGGTCGACGGCGTCGCGCAGCGCGTCGGCCTTGCCGACCAGCCGGCCGAGGCCCTGGCCGACCCACTTCTGGTACTCCAGGGTGGGCGGGATCAGGTCGTGCTCGGTCACCGGCAGCACGGCGGGGCCGCCGGTTGCGGGCCCCGCGGTGATCCGCACGGTGGGGCCGGTCACCGCGTCGGCGTCCTCCGGCAGGCAGCGGAAGACGTAGCTGCCGCGTCCCAGCACCACCTGAAGCGGACGCTGCACGCCAGGTGCCAGCCCCTCGACCTCGCCGAGCAGGGCGCCGCTGGAGGCGTCGGTGAGATAGACCTCCGCCGCGTCGGAGGAGGTGTTCCGCAGGTCGAAGACCTGCCGTCCGGCGTGCGGGCGGTCCCAGCCGTGCCCGCAGGCTCCCGGCGACACCTCGACCACGGTGTGCGGCAGGCCGTCGGCGGCCGCGGCGGCGGACGGTGCGGCGGAGGAGTACGGCAGCAGTGCCGCCGCGGCGGCCGCCGCCAGGGCCGCCGTGATCGCGACGGGCAGCAGGACCCGGCGGCTGGTGCGGGATGCAGGGCGCATGGCTGCTGATGCTAGCCAGCTCCGGGTACGGGGGCGGGCGGGCGAGGGCCGGGCAAGGCAGAGTTCACCGTGGATTCGGCGTACGGCAAGGGAACGTTCGTCCGGCGCCCGTTCCGACACCTGGGGGCCCCCGTCACCGTGCGGGGCCACCGCGGGGAGCCGCACCGCCCCCGGGCGCGGCGACAGCCGGGCGGGAGCCGGTCCCCCGTACCGTCAGAGAGCGCCCAGTGCGGCCAGCACCGTGTCGGGGTGGACGGGGAGGGTGCGGAAGCGGTGGCCGACGGCGTGGTGGAGGGCGTTGGTCAGGGCGGCGGCGGCCCCCACGATGCCGATCTCACCGATGCCCTTGGAGCCCATGGGGTTGAGGTGCGGATCCTCCTCGTCGATCCAGCCGACCTCGATGTCCGGGACGTCCGCGCAGGTCGGCACATGGTACGAGGCCAGGTCCGCCTCGACGTGGTCGCCGAAGCGGGGGTCCACGGTGGAGCCCTCCAGCAGAGCCATCCCCAGGCCCATGGTCATCCCGCCGATGAACTGCGATCGCGCCGTACGCGGGTTGAGGATGCGGCCGGCGGCGAACATGCCCAGCATCCGGCGGACCCGGACCTCCCCGGTGCCGGTGTCCACCTGCACCTCGGCGAAGTGCGCACCGAAGGCGTGCCTGGCGTACTCGCTGCCGGCCCGGACGTCCTCCGTGGTGTCGGCGGTGACGGTGAGGCCGCCGGGCGGCACCGCGCCCCCGTGGTCGCGGTCGAGGCGCAGCCGCAGTTCACGGCAGGCCTTGTGGACGGCCCAGCCCCAGGACGCGGTGCCCGAGGAGCCGCCGGCGACGCTTGCCCGGGGCAGGTCGCTGCGGCCCACCAGGGCACGGACCGTGTCCGCGGGGACGCCCAGGGCGTCGGCCGCGATCTGGCCGAGGACGGTGCGTGCGCCGGTGCCGATGTCGGTGGCGTTGATCCCCACGGTGAAGCCGCCGCCGGGTTCCGCACGGGCCTCGGCCGCACAGGGGCTGGCGTACACCGGATAGGTGGCGGCGGCGACCCCGGTGCCCAGCAGCAGCCCGCCCTCCCGGTGCACACCGGGGCGCGGGTCGCGGTCGTGCCAGCCGAAGCGGCGGGCCCCCTCGCGCAGGCAGGCCACCAGGCCCCGGCTGCTGAAGGGGCGCCCGGAGTCGGGCTCGGCGTCGGGCTCGTTGCGGATCCGCAGCTCCACCGGGTCCACCCCGCAGGCCTCCGCCAGCTCGTCGACGGCCGACTCCAGGGCGAACATGCCGGGGCACTCCCCGGGGGCCCGCATCCAGGAGGGGCTGGGCAGGTTCAGCGCCACCACCCGGTGGGTGGTGCGGCTGTTCGGGGAGGCGTACATCACCCGGGAGGGGACCGACGACTGCTCCACGAACTCCCTGACGGTGGAGGTGCAGGTGGCGCTCTCATGGGCGAGTGCGGTGATCCGGCCGTCCCGGTCGGCGCCGATCCGCACCCGCTGGACGGTCGGCGCCCGGTGCCCGGTGAGCGGGGCGAGCAGCCGGCGCGGCAGCGCCAGCTTGACCGGCCGCTGCACGACCCGGGCGGCCATGGCGGCGAGTACCAGCTGCGGCCGCGGGGTGCCCTTGGAGCCGAAGCCGCCGCCGACGTGCTCGGAGACGACCAGCACATCCTCCGGGTCGAGGCCGAAGAGGTCGGCCAGGGTCCGCCGGGCGTCGGAGGAGCCCTGGTCGGAGTCCCTGACGAGGAGCCTGCTGCCGTCCCACTCGGCGACCGTGGCGTGCGGCTCCATGGGGTGGTTGTGCAGCGGCGGGGTGCGGTAGGTCGCGTCGAGCTGTACGGCGGCGGCTGCGTACGCCGCGTCGAAGCCGCCCCGTTCCCGGTCCGTCGGGTAGCCGGCGTTGACCTGCTCGGGGGCGTACAGGCGGGGGTGGTCGGCGCGGAAGACCACATCGTGCGGCAGCTGCGCGTACTCGACCCGGACGGCGGCGGCGCAGGCCCGCGCCGCCTCCAGGGTCTCCGCCACGGCCAGGGCCGCCACCTGGCCGCGGTGGGCGATCTCCGGGGACTGCAGCACCGCCAGGGTGGCGTCCTGCGGCTCCCTGAGCCTGGGGGCGTTCTCATGGGTGAGCACCGCCAGCGCGCCCGGCTCGGCGAGGGCGTCCGCGCAGTGGACGGCGGTGACGGCGCCCCGGGCCACGGTGGCGGGGACCGGCCAGGCGTACGCGGCGCCGGGTGCGGAGTGCTCCACCGCGTAGCGGGCGGTGCCGGTGGCCTTGGCTCGGCCCTCGACCCGGCGCAGCGGGGTACCCAGGGCGCGGCTGCTGGTGGTGCTCATCTGGAGGCCCCTTCGGCCAGGTCGGTCAGCAGACGGACCGTCAGATTTCTGGTCAGCGGCACCTTGTAGCCGTTGTCGCGCAGCGGCCGGGCGGCGGCCAGCTCCGCGTCGGCGGCGCGGGCGAAGGACTCCGCGGTGGCCGGGGCGCCGCGCAGCGCCTCCTCCGCGGTGCGGGCCCGCCACGGCCTGGCCGCGACCGCCCCGAAGGCGAGCGCGACGCGGTGCACACTGCCCTCGCGCACCTCCAGTACGGCGGCCACCGAGGCCAGGGCGAAGGCGTAGGACGCCCGGTCGCGGGCCTTGCGGTAGCCGGACCGGGCGCCGGGCGGCAGAGCGGGCAGCAGCACATCGGTGATCAGGTCGCCGTGCTCCAGCACCGTCTCCCGCTCCGGGTGGTCCCCGGGCAGCCGGTGCAGTTCCGCCACGGGTACGGTGCGCTGCCCGGCGGTGCCCAGCACCACGGCCTCGGCGTCGAGCGCGGCCAGTGCCACCGCCATGTCGGAGGGGTGGGTGGCGACGCACTGGTCCGAGGCGCCCAGGATCGCCAGGTCCCGGTGGGCGCCCTCGACCGCGGGACAGCCGCTGCCGGGGTCGCGTCTGTTGCAGGGCTTGGTGATGTCCTGGAAGTACGGGCAGCGGGTGCGCTGCAGCAGGTTGCCGCCGACCGTGGCGGTGTTGCGCAGCTGCCCGGAGGCGCCGGCCAGCAGGGCCTGGGAGAGCGCGGGCCGCCGGCGGCGTACGGCGGGATGGGCCGCCAGGTCGCTGTTGCGGACGGCTGCGCCGATCCGCACGGACCCGTCGGGGCCCTCCTCGATCCGGTCGTCGAGCGCCCGGCCGACGTCGACCAGCAGGTCGGGGGCCTCCACGCCGAGCTTCATCAGGTCGACCAGGTTGGTGCCGCCCGCCAGGTAGCGGGCGCCCGGTGCGGCGGCGACGGCGGCGACGGCCCCGGCCGGGTCACCGGCCCGCCGGTAGTCGAAGCCCTTCACCGTGCCGCCCCCGCCTGTGCGGTGTCCTGCACGGCCCGGACGATGTTCGGGTAGGCCCCGCACCGGCAGAGGTTGCCGCTCATCCGCTCACGGATCTCGCCGCCGTCCAGCCGCGGCGACTCGCCCACCGGTGTCACCGCGCTCGGCATGCCGTCGGCCGCCTCCGCCAGCACCCCGGCGGCGGAGCAGAGCTGTCCGGGGGTGCAGTAGCCGCACTGGAAGGCGTCGTGCTCGAGGAACGCCTCCTGCAGCGGATGCAGCCGCTCGCCGTCGGCGAGCCCCTCCACGGTGGTGACCGCCGCGCCGTCCAGGGCCACCGCCAGCAGCAGGCAGCTGTTGCTGCGCCGGCCGTCCACCAGCACGGTGCAGGCGCCGCACTGCCCGTGGTCGCAGCCCTTCTTGGCCCCGGTGAGGTCCAGGTGCTCACGCAGGGTGTCCAGCAGGGTGGTGCGGTTGTCCAGCCGCAGCCGGTACGGCGTGCCGTTGACCTGCAGCCGGACCTCGCTGGAGGGGCACCGCCGGCTCTCGTCGTCCATGGGGCATGTCCTCCGTACCGGGGCGGGGGTTGCTCGGCCCCTCCCGGTATCCCGGGGTCGGCCGCCCAAACCTGCGCCGCCGTACGGGGGTCACCGGCGGGGGGTCACCAGCGCGGAGGTCACCAGCGCGGAGGGCGGGGGCGCACCGGCTGCGGTTCCGGCGGCTGTCGGGTGCCGGGCCGCAGCGGGACGGCGAGGAGGGCGCCGAAGGCGAAGCCGATCACATGGGCCGCATAGGCGACGGTGCCGGCCGAGGAGACGCCGTACCCGGCGG
>NZ_LIQR01000320.1 GCF_001418575.1 Peterkaempfera griseoplana | reverse complement strand
CGGCCGGGGCGGCCGAGTCCGCCAGGGCGGGGGCCGCCGCGGTACCGGCGAGCAGCAGGGCGGAGGCGAGCACGGCGCCCGCACGGGCGGCGGCGGAGAACATGAGGGTGTTGCCTTTCGATGAGCGGTCGTGGCTGTCGCCCTGGGGCGCCGGCCGTCCGTAGACCTCGACGGTGCCGGGCCGCCGCTGCGGGGGGCCCGGGGTGCCGCTCGCCTCACCCGGGCATTCCGACTCGTCCGCCGGGGAGGCGGATCACGGCTGCGTGGTCAGTGCCGGAGTCGCACCGGCTTCCCCCGGGAGGAGGCGCATGGAGTTGTGTCCCGACACTCTAACGGGCGGCCGCCGACCCCTCGGGCGGCCCCCGGGCCGGACCCGGGGGCCGGGAGGGGGCGTACGGGCGGGCCCGCGCGCCGGTGTGCGGTCCCCGGCGGTCCGTCAGAGGACGCCGTTCACTCCAGGGTGAGCAGCCGGGCCGCGGTCTCCAGGTCCGATCGCACCTCGGCGATGGAGGAGCGGCCCGAGAGCCAGGTCACCAGGGCGGACTGCCAGGTGTGCTCGATCACCCGGACGGCGGCCCGCTGCCGGGCGCTGGGCGGCCGGTCCTGCCCCATGGCGTCCAGCACGATCGCCGTGGTGAGCCGGCAGACCTGGTCGACCTCGGCGCTGACCGAGCGGTCGGCGAAGCTCAGCGCCCGGACCATGGCCTCGGCGAGCTGCGGCTCCCGCTGCAGGCCGTGGAAGGCGCGCATCAGCGCCTCGGTGACCCGCGTCCCCGGGTCGTCCCCGGCGGGCGGGTGGCGGCGCAGCTGCTCCAGCAGTCGTTCCAGCTGGTCCTGCATGGTGGCGACCAGCAGGTGGATCTTGGAGGGGAAGTAGCGGTAGAGCGTCCCGAGGGCCACTCCGGAGGACTCGGCGACCTCCCGCATCTGCACGGCGTCGAAGCCGCCGCGGCAGGCCAGCGCCGCCGCGGTGCGCAGGATCCGGCGCCGCCGCTCCTGCTGCCGCTCGGTGAGCGGCGGTCCGGCCGCCCTGGCAGCCTGGTGGGTGCCGCTGGTCACTGGGCTGGTCGTCATCGTCGGTCCCGTCGGCGTGGCGCGAATCACCAGCCCTGCTCCCGGAGGGAGTGCTACGGACCGGTATCTTCGAGTTCCCCTACCTGTTCGATACTGAAACCTGTTCTACTTTACCCCCGGTGCGGACGCCCGCGGACGCCCCGGGGAGGTGGGAAGAAGGAGCCAAGGGTGACCGCGCAGACGCGATCGTCGGGGCATGTGCTCTCCCGTCCGCAGGACTCGCGGCACCGGGCGGCGCAGGCGCCGCAGCCGGAGCGCCCGCTGCGGATCGCGCTGCTGTCGTACAAGGGCAACCCGTTCTGCGGCGGCCAGGGCGTCTACGTCCGCCACCTCTCCCGTGAGCTGGCCCGGCTGGGCCACCGGGTGGAGGTCCTCGGCGGCCAGCCCTACCCGGTGCTGGACGAGGTGGACGGCCCCGGTTCGGTCACCTTCACCGAGATCCCCAGCCTTGACCTCTACCGCCAGCCGGACCCCTTCCGCACCCCCCGCGCCGGCGAGTTCCGCGACGCGGTGGACCTGCTGGAGGTCGCCACCATGTGGACCGGCGGCTTCCCCGAGCCGCTGACTTTCTCGCTGCGCGCCCGGCGCTTCCTCGCCGCCCATCGCGGCCGCTACGACGTGGTGCACGACAACCAGACGCTCGGCTACGGCCTGCTCGGTCTGGAACGGCACGGCTTCCCGCTGGTCACCACCATCCACCACCCGGTCACCGTCGACCGCGAACTGGAGCTGGAGTCGGCGGCCGACCTCAAGCGGCGCCTGTCGCTGCGCCGCTGGTACGCCTTCACCAGGATGCAGAAGCGGGTCGCCCGGCGGCTGTCCCACATCGTCACCGTCTCCGGCACCTCCAAGGCCGAGATCGCCCAGCACCTCGGTGTCGACCCGGTCAGGATCGACGTGGTGCCGATCGGCGCCGACACCCGGCTGTGGTCGCCTGACCCGGCGGTGCCGGTGGTGCCCGGACGGATCGTCACCACCTCCAGCGCCGACGTGCCGCTGAAGGGTCTGGTCCACCTGGTGGAGGCGCTGGCCAAGGTCCTCACCGAGCGCGAGGCGCATCTGGTGGTGGTGGGCAGGAGCCGCGACGACGGCCCGGTCGCCGAGGCGATCCGCCGCCTGGGGCTGGAGGACCGGATCACCTTCCGCAGCGGCATCGGCGACGCGGAGCTGGTGGACCTCTACCGCTCCGCCGAGGTCGCCTGCGTCCCCTCCCTCTACGAGGGGTTCTCGCTGCCCGCCGCCGAGGCGATGGCCACCGGCACCCCGCTGGTCGCCACCACCGGCGGTGCCATCCCCGAGGTGGCCGGCCGCCACGGCGAGACCTGTCTCGCGGTGCCGCCGGGCGACCCGGGGGCGCTGGCCGCGGCCCTGGGCCGGCTGCTGGACGAGCCGGAACTGCGCGCCCGGATCGGCGCCGCCGGCCGTGAGCGGGTGCTGGCCCACTTCACCTGGGAGCGGGCCGCGGCCCTCACCGCCGAACGCTACCGCGCGGCCATCGCCACCGGAGCCGGGCAGCGGGCGCGGGCCGGCCGCGGCTGGCGCTACGTCTGACCTCCCCGCCACGCAAGACCTCTGACGCACCATCAGGCGAGCCGGCCGCGAGCCGGCCGCCGCAGCAACGAATGGGAGCCACTCAGTGCTGACCGTCGACTTCTCGCGCTTCCCGCTCGCCCCCGGCGACCGGGTGCTCGACCTCGGCTGCGGTGGTGGCCGACACGCCTTCGAGTGCTACCGGCGAGGCGCCCAGGTGATCGCCCTGGACCGCAACGCCGAGGAGATCGCCGAGGTGCGCAGGTGGTTCGCGGCCATGGAGGAGGCCGGAGAGGCCCCCGCCGGCGCCTCCGCCACCGCGATGGAGGGCGACGCGCTGGCGCTGCCCTTCGAGGACGACTCCTTCGACCGGATCATCATCTCCGAGGTGATGGAGCACATCCCGGACGACAAGGGCGTCCTCGCCGAGATGGTCCGCGTCCTCAAGCCCGGCGGCCTGATCGCCGTCACCGTGCCCCGCTGGCTGCCCGAGAAGATCTGCTGGGCGCTCTCCGACGAGTACCACGAGGTCGAGGGCGGCCACATCCGCATCTACCGCGGTGACCAGCTGCTGGAGCGGATGCGCGGCGCCGGTCTGAAGCCCTACGGCACCCACCACGCCCATGGGCTGCACTCCCCGTACTGGTGGCTCAAGTGCGCCTTCGGCGTCGACAACGACCAGGCGCTGCCCGTGAAGCTCTACCACAAGCTGCTGGTCTGGGACATCGTCAAGCGCCCGCGGGTCACCCGGCTCGCCGAGGCCGCGCTGGACCCGCTGATCGGCAAGAGCTTCGTGGCCTACGCCACCAAGCCGCACCTGCCCGCCGCGACCGCGGCGGTGTCCGAGGCGGAGGCAGGGGCCGAGACGGAGTCCGTGTCGGGCGCCGGGTCCGCAGCCGGGAGCCGCGCATGACCGCCGCCGAGGAAGTGGCCGTCCCCGAGTCCCTGGTGCTGCCCGGGGTCCTGGACGCCGGGCAGGCCGCGGCCACCGTACGGACCATCCTCGCCGACCAGCAGGCCGACGGCGCCATCCCCTGGTTCACCGGCGGCCACCTCGACCCCTGGGACCACACCGAGGCCGCCATGGCGCTGGACGCCGCCGGTGAGCACACCGCCGCCGAGGCCGCCTACCGCTGGCTGGCCGGCGCCCAGAACCCCGACGGCTCCTGGTACGCCTCCTACACCGACGGCGTCCCCGGCAGCCGCGCCAAGGAGACCAACTTCTGCGCCTATGTCGCCGTCGGCGCCTGGCACCACCACCTCGCCACCGGCGACGACACCTTCCTGGACCTGATCTGGCCGGTGGTACGCCGCGCCGTCGACTTCGTCGTCGGACTGCAGCTCCCCGGCGGCGCCGTCAGCTGGCGGCAGGACGAGGACGGCACCGCCGCCCCCGACGCGCTGCTCACCGGCTCCTCCAGCATCCTGCACGCACTGCGCTGCGCCCTCGCCATGGCCGACCACCTGGAGGAGTCCCAGCCCGACTGGGAGCTCGCCGCCGGCCGGCTCGCCCACGCCGTCGCCCACCACCCCGAGCGGTTCCTGGACAAGGGCCGCTACTCCATGGACTGGTACTACCCCGTCCTCGGCACGGCGCTCCGCGGTGAGGCCGCGGAGCGCCGCATCGCCGACGGCTGGGACCGTTTCGTGGTGGACGGGCTCGGTGTGCGCTGTGTCTCCGACCGGCCCTGGGTCACCGGTGGCGAGAGCGCCGAACTGGCCCTGGCGCTCTGGGCGGTGGGCCAGTCCGACCGCGCCGTGGAGATCCTGCGCTGGATCCAGCACCTGCGCCACACGGACGGCTCCTACTGGACCGGCTATGTCTTCGAGGACGACGCGGTCTGGCCGGAGGAGCGCACCACCTGGACCGCGGGCTCACTGCTGCTGGCCGTCGCCGCCCTCGGCGGCGACCACGCCACCGCGGCGGTCTTCGGCGGAGAGCAGCTGCCCACTGGGCTGGCCGTGGTGGGCTGCTGCGAGGCGCGGGACGGGACCCCCGCCTGAGCGGCCGGAGGCCCCGGCGTCGTCAGTCGCGGCGGGAGACGCGGGTCACCAGGCCGCCGACGAAGACGTAGACCACCGCGGCCAGGCCGTAGTTGACCGTGGTCCGCAGCTTGGCGTTGTCGATGGAGAAGAGGTTCCGGGACCAGGTCGCCAGCCAGTCGGCGGCGTCCTGGAACCAGTGGACGACGTCATTGGCGCGGTTGGCGTCGAAGACGAACAGCAGGATCCAGACGACCAGGATCGTCGCGGCCACATGGGCCAGCAGTCTGATGAGGCGGGCTATACCACTCATGGGTGGCGCTTTGCCTGCGGTCGCCGCGCTCAAACTCCCTGCCACCGACGGCGACGGGCGGACCGGATCGCTCCGGCCCGCCCGCTGCGTGTCGATGACGTACCGTCAGCCCCGCTGGATCCCCGAGGTGTCGGTGAGCAGGCCCCGCCTGCCGTCCTGGAGCTGGGCCACCAGGGCCGCTCCGCGCTGCTCCACCGCCAGGAACCAGGTGCCCGGGGTCAGCTCCCCGATCGGCGGGCCCATCGGGTTGTCCTCCGGCGTCAGCTGGCGCGGCGCCGGGACGGCGAACCAGAACGGCGCGAAGTCCGCGGCGGGCGCGGGGCCGCCGGTGGGCGCCGGCATCGGGGTCTGGACCGGGCCGCCGAGGGACGGGTCCTGCGGCTGGTGCATGCCCGGACCCTGGTGCTGCGGGGCACCCCACTGCTGCGGAGCGCCCTGCTGCTGCGGGGCCCCCGGGTAGCCGTACCCGGAACCCTGCTGCGGGCCGCCGGGGTAGCCGCCCTGCTGAGGGCCGCCCGGGTAGCCGCCCTGGGCGCCGGGGTAGCCGCCCTGCGGGGAGGCCGGCGCGGCCGGGCGGTCGGAGAGCAGCTTCGCCTGCAGCGCCGGCACCAGCGGCGTGGCGACCGCGGCGCCGGCGGTGATCAGCGCGGCCAGGAACGCCAGATAGGCGCCGAAGCCGTGCGAGAAGACATTGCTGTAGTCGAGGCCGCCCTCCGAGGGCACCGAGGCGAAGTACCCGGCGCCGTTGGCGAAGAGCGTCCACAGGGCGCTCCAGGTGGCGAAGACGGCGAGTGCGGTGCCCCACTGGCCGAGCTTCAGCCCGGCGATCTGCCGGGTCTGGGCGGCCTCGCCCTGGAAGCGGGCCAGCAGGATCAGTGCCGCTCCGGCGAGCCCGGCCAGCACCACGGAGGCGAGGGTCACCAGGAAGCCGCTGTGCCAGGCGTTGTACGAGCAGGTGTCGTTCTGGCAGTTCTTCGACACCGAGTACAGCGGCAGGAAGGACGAGACAAGCAGCAGCACTGCCCCGACGGCGACGGCGGCGTCTCCCCGAGTCAGAGAGCGCAGATTCACGGACGGTTCCCCTCGGTCGTGTGTCGTGGTCGGTCGTGGTTGAGGTTCGAACGGGCCAAGAGCCTAGCGACTGCTCCCGGTGAGGAAGTCGGTGAGGGCGTCGGCGATGCCCTGAGCCGCCTTCTTCCGCCACGCGGCGTCCGTCATGTGACGGGCGTCGGAGGCGTTGCGCATGTTGCCGCACTCGATGAAGACCTTGGGCACCCGCGACAGGTTCAGCCCGCCCAGGTCGCTGCGGACGTCGATGCCCTGACGGCCCAGATAGGTGGAGTACGGCTCCCCGGTGGCCGCCGCGAAGTCGTCCCGCAGCAGCGTGCCGAGGGTGCGGGACGGCCCGGTGATCGACCGTGTGTCGGCCTTCCCCGCGACCACCCGTGAGGGAAGGATCACATGGAAGCCGTGCCCGGCGGCCGGTCCGCCGTCGCCGTGGACGGAGAGCGCCGCGTCCGCGTGGGCGTCGTTGCCGATCGCCGCCCGTTCGTCGACGCACGGGCCCCAGGCCCGGTCGCCGTCCTGCGTGAGGATCACCCGGGCGCCCTCCGCCTCCAGGATCGTCCTGGCCCGGCGCACCACGTCCAGGGTGAAGGACGCCTCCGGGTAGCCCGCGTCGGTCTCGGTGCCGGTGGTGTCGCACTCCTTGTGCCCGTTGCCGACGTCGACCTGCCTGGCGATCGCCGAGGTGTGCCGGTTGTTGGTGGGGTTGTGGCCCGGGTCCAGCACCACCGTACGGCCCGCCAGGGGCCGCCCCGCGGCGGCCGCTCCGCGCCCGGACGGCGAGGCGGACCCCTTCGGGGAGGGCTTCGCCGCCGACGGGGAGGACCCCGTGGGGGAGGGCGTCCCCGGGGACCCCGACGGCGCGCCGGGCGTCGCGGTCGAGGGCGGCGGCACCGCCGCGGCGGGCTGGGCGCCGCCGCCCGCCGCGGCCTGCCAGCCCACCCACCCGGCCAGGCAGACGGGCAGCAGGACGGTGGCGGCGATCAGCAGCCGCGCCGCGGGGGAGCGGCGGGGTCGCAGCTCGCCGTAGGGCGAGCCGAAGAGTTCGTCGTCGGGTTCGGGTCGGTTGCGCTGGAATGGCACGGTCCGGTCAGATCCCATCCCCGGTCCGCGCCGTGAGGCCGTACCGGTTGGCGATCGGGTTCCACTTGATGACAAAGGACTGCTTGCTGCTGGTGGCCTGCCCGCTGATGACGTCGGCCCGGTCGCGGTCGGCGGTCCGCGGCGCCGCGCCGTTGGCGCAGCCGGTGCGGATCACCGCGGCGGCCCAGGCGGCGTAGGAACGGTCGGCGTCGGCCGACTGCTGCCACGCGCTGCGCAGCAGCTGTGCGGCCTCCGCGCCGCCGTCCACGGCGGCCAGGTCGAGCTTGGCCAGCTCGCCGATCAGCTGCTCGCGCTGCTGGGCGGCCTGGGTGAAGACCTGCTCCGCGCTCCGCATCGACGCACTGTCCGAGCAGCTCTGCACGGTGGCGACCGCGTTGCCGACCTGCTTGCGGGCGCCGGCGTTGCGGTCCAGCAACCGGTCCAGCGCCCGGGCCTGTCGCTGTCCGGCGGCCTGGTCGCCGGCGGGGGACGACGCAGCGGCCGACGGGGACGGGGATCCCGCGCCGCCGTCACCCTGCGCGGGCGGCGGCTGGACGCTGTTGCCGGCGGACGCACTGGGGGTGGACCCGGCGCCGCCGGTACCGCTGCCC
>NZ_LIQR01000032.1 GCF_001418575.1 Peterkaempfera griseoplana | reverse complement strand
CTGGTGGTGCCCCGCCTCGCCGACTGGGCCGTGGTCGACCTGCTGACGAACGGCGCGGAGCTGCAGCGGGTGGCGGTGGTCCACTACGTCGGCGGCCGCTATGTGAACATGGCGCAGTTCGAGGGGCCCATGCCCCCGGTGTCCGAGGAGTCCGCCATGCCGCTGTCGCGGGTACTGCGCGGCGGTCCCCCCACGCTGGTCCGGCCGCATGACTACCAGGTGCCGCCGGACAACCTGCTCGCCGTCGTCCAGCGTGACCTCTTCCGTGCCACCGGCATGAGTTCGGCCGTCATCGCCCCGCTGCGCGGCCCCCGCGGGGTGCTCGGCGCGCTCACCGTGGCCAGGAGCGGACCCCGGCCGGCCTTCGGGTCCGACGATCTGTCCCTCGTCGACGACATCGCCCGCCGGGCGGGGCTCGCCGTGGACAACGCCCAGTTGTACGAGCGGCAGCGGCGGGTGTCCGAGACCATGCAGCGCCATCTGCTGCCGCCGCTGCCGGTGATGGCGGGGATGCAGGCGGCGGTCCGCTATCTGCCCGCGCCCTACGGGTCGCAGGTGGGCGGCGACTGGTACGACGCCTTCCCGGTCCGCGACGGGTCGACGATGCTGGCCGTCGGGGACGTGGCCGGCCACGACCTGCAGGCGGCGGCGCGGATGTCGCAGGCCCGCAATATGCTGCGGGCCTTCGCCTGGGCGGTGGAGGACTCGCCGAGCCTGGTCGTGGACCGGCTGGAGGAGGCGCTGCCCCACCTCACCGACGACTTCCTGGCCACGCTGGTGCTGGCCCGGGTGAGCGGCCGGCCCGGCGGACCGCGGCGGCTGAAGTGGACCAACGCCGGGCATCCGCCGCCGCTGCTGGTCTGTTCGGAGCAGCGGGCCTGCTTCCTGGAGGCCGGCTCGGGCCTGTTGCTGGGCACGGGGGCCCGCTACGTCCGCAGTGACGCCGAGGCCGAACTGCCTCCTGGTTCGACGCTGCTGCTGTACACCGACGGTCTGGTCGAGTCCCCCGGCGAGTCGCTGACCGACGCGTTCGCCCGGCTGGCGCGGTGCGCCGCCGGGCTGGCCCGGGCCCCGCTGGACGAGTTCTGCGACGAGCTGCTGGACCAGGTGAGACCGGCCGGGAGCGAGGACGACACGGCGCTGCTGGCTCTGCGGGTGCCGTCCGCGACCGAGGACGCCACCCGGGCGATCGGCTGACCGCCGGCGGTCCCCGGCCTGCGAGGGGCCACCGCGGCGGGGTCCTGGCCGGCTGCGCGGGTGCGGAACACCTGACGGTCCTCGGCGGGGGCCTGCGGCAGGGGGCGCTCGGCCGTCACCAGGGCGGGGGTTCCACGAGCTGCTGGATGATGGTCGCCGACAGTCCCAGGATGGCCGCCTGTACCGCGTAGTGGGCGTCCTGATAGACCCTACCGAGGTGCTCCCGCTGATCGTCGGGCGCCGCGACCCAGGCACGATGGGCGGTCTCCGCCGCCTGCAGCGCGGCTGCGGCAACCTCGTGGGGGTCCTGTCCGGCCCCGGAGGACGGAGGCTCAGGAGTCAGGAAGCCCTCGATGATCGCGGAGTCTGACACAGGCCACTCCTGGTGGTGTGAAGACGATGCCCAGCCTGTAGTGAGTCACCCGTGCAGGCAGGGAGCGCCCGGCATCGCCCCCGGGATGGACGGTACGGCGTCGGCTCTCCAAGGGGGAGACCCATGGGGAGTCATTCCTGTGCCGTGCACGAAATTGACTGGGTTCCGTCAGGTCCTCTGTGTCCGTGCGGTGAACGTGGCCGGGTTCCGGCGCTGCCGTGGTAGGTGGCCGGGCCGTCCGGCGCTCCTCGGGCGGTGACGGAGCGCGCGGCCTGCGGATGCCGTCGCGACGGGCTCGGCGCGGCGGGTCGAGTTTCCGTGGAGCGGCGGCGAAAGGGGCGGTTGGCGATGCTCAGCAACTGGGCGGGCGGCACCGCGATAAGGGGTCGTCCCATGATCCGGCAAGGCGACCGTCCGCGCACGAAGAGTGGTTGCGCCACGTCGGGGTCCCTGACGCCGAGGCGCAAGCTGTGATGTGAGCATGTCGCGTTTCGGGCTTTCCTGCATCACGGCGGCCAAGCCCTTATTTTTTGAGGCCCATGGGACATCAAGTACCGCTCCGGGTAGCGATTGACGCACCGGACAGGAACATCGGGCGTCTGCGCGCCGCTGTCCTCACCCGGCGGCGGAGACGATCCGCGCCACCCGCCGGCAGCGCCGTGGCAGCACCGGGCAGCAGCGCGGCGGCAGGACCCGGCGGCGGGGCGGCGAGGCCGCGGGGGCAGGGGCGGAAATCGAGCCCGGGGGTGCATATCGGCGCCCGCCGCCGCGGAAACCGGGAGCCGGGCCGCATTCCGCAGCCCGATGCCGCCGTTCCGCGCCGCCTCGCCACTCTGCCGCCCCCGGATGCCGGCAACCGCACATCCTCCCCCGCCGCGGACCCCGACTACCCCGCGGGCACCGCCTTGGCCGGAAGACGCGCAGGCTAACCCTGCCGGATGCATTCAACAGGGATATTCCTGGACCCCCCTGCTGTGCTCAACGGCGGTCATCCGTCATGATGTGCTCTAACGGCCGAGCGCATCATCAGATCCCGTCCCGCGCGGCCCGGTTCGATAGGAGCGGCACATGCGCGCACCCAAGGTCCTGCTGGCTCTGGGCGTCATAGGTCTTGCGGCGGCTGCCGTTGTCGGCTCGGCGCAGGGCCCCGCCGACAGCGGATGGAACAACCCTGGGCCCGGCAGCCACGTCGTGGTGTCGGCGGACAGCGGCTGGAACAGCAACATCCAGCCGATCGACACCACGATCAGGAGCACCAGCAGCGGCACGCACTGATCAGTGCTACTCCGCAGGGGCCGCAGCCGCACCACGGCTGCGGCCCCTGCGGCGTGCCTCCGCCCGGCTCACCGCGGGACCGCGGCCGCGCCGCCTCCCGCTCCGCCGTCGCCGCCGAGCTGCGGCAGGGTGTCCGTACCGATCACCCTGCGAAGCTCGTCCAGGTGCTGTTCCAGGGCCTGCATGTCCAGTCCCAGAGCCCGGGCGATATCGGGCTGTTCGTCCCCGGCCAGGACCATGCGCACGATGGTGAGCTGCAGGTCGCCCTGTGCGGCACGGACCGCATAGCCGAGCTGGTAGAGGCTCTCCACGCCGAACTCCGACCGGAGTTCGGCCAGGTACCGGGCCGCGGTGCGTACGCTCAGGCTCAGCTCCCGTGCGATCTGGGCGTGCTGCTTGCCGGCGAGGAGCATCTGCAGGATCCGGCGCTTCAGGGCGTCGGTGACCTCGACCGGGACCTCGCGTTCGCCGGTGAAGGGCAGCGCCAGACTCCACTGCCGCTCGAAACCGGCCAGCAGATAGGCGATCACGGCCTCCTCGCGGATGAACGCCGCCTGGCCGGTGTCACCGGCCACCGGTATCACCGCGGTGTGGCCGTCCGCCACGATGAGCCGGGGGAACGACTCGTCCAGGGTCCGCACCTGGCCGCCGGCCGCGGTGATCTCCCTGACGTAGGAGAGGGTGGCCGGGTCGTAACGGGCGGTCGGCTGGTAGATGGTCCTGATCATTCCGCCGCGTTCCAGCACCGCCAGGTCACGGTTGACCACCCGCTTCAGCACGGGGCCCGGCCGGGCGCCGCCGGGCTGCACGGTGATGAGGTCCTCGCAGGCGTCCAGGAGGCCGTCCAGCATCTGGTTGATCCGCACCGCTCCGCGGACCCGGGTGATCCCCGCCACGGAGGCCTGCGGCGGATGCGCGTCCTGGTAGGCGAGGGTCACCTCGCGCATGGCGGCGGGCAGGGACGCCGCACGCTGCAGCAGACCCACCGCCTCGGCGTGGAAGGTGGCGGCCTTCTTGGCGGTGGCCTGCTGGGGATCGACCGCGACAAACCAGCCCAGATGGTCGAAGTCCTCCTCCAGCAGTCCCAGGCTGATGAGCTCCGTGACCGCCGGGTCACGGGAGTCCTCGGGCATACGGATCCGGCCACTTTCACGTGACTTGAGGATCTCCATGTACAGATCCCGTGCCGCCTGCGACAGCACGTCCTCGGGTTCGGCCCCCGGCTCTACGTCCATCGTCCCCTCACAATTCGCCCCCGTCGCGCCTATCCTGCCTGTTCGATCGCTCCGGCGCAGCGGTCCATCGGCAGTTTTTCGATCCCCCGGATCATGCAGTGACAGCCCCCCGGAAGACCAACCGGCTTGCGCTGAATGTCGTGGACACACCACCATCGACCCCGTGACGCGAAGAGCCTCGGGCTCTGGGGACGCGTCGCAGCGGCGCAGTCCGGCCGCGCAGCGGCCGTCTTGCCGAGGGGGTGAGGCGGCCGCCTGTCTCCGGGGCGGCAGCCCGGTCCGCCCTGCCGGTACGGGAGGCAATCCACCGCACCGCCCCTGGGCCGCCCGGGGCGCGCGGTCAGCGGCAGGCCGCACCCGCCGGCCACCGCGCGGGCGGCCCGGTGCGGGGACGCGTCACGCCCGTCTGCCCTGCTCCCGTCCGACGGCGAGGGCGAGCTGGAAGATGGTCTCGACTCCGTAGTGCGCCCGGATGCGCCCGACATGGCCGGCGACCGTACGCTCGCTGAGGTTGAGCTTCCCGGCGATCTGCGGCTGGGAGTCACCGCCCGCCAGCATCCGCAGGATGGCCTCCTGCTGGGCGGACAGCCTGCCGGGCTCGGGCACCGGCTCCTCGTACGGGGCGGCGCGCGCCCAGTCCCGGTCGAAAACCCGGGCGACATAGGCCGCGGTCGCGGGGTCGCTGGTGACCAGCGCGGCCGGGGGATCCTCGGGAAGGCAGATCACGACCCAGGTCCGGTCGAAGACGTACACGCTCGGCAGCGCCTCGTCGAGGATGCGGACCTGACACCCGGCCCTGATCAGTGCCTTGATGACGCCGCGGTGACCCGGGTCGTGCCGGGCGTGCGACTGGTACAGGGCGCGGCGCTCGATCCCGCTCCTCGCCAGCGGGCCCTCCACGGCCCTCACCCCCCGGCGGGTGAGGTACGGCTGCGGCCCTGTGGCCTGCATGGTCGCCGCCTCCCGGGCACAGCCGGCGGCCAGCTGGGTCAGCCTGGCCCGGATGTTCTCCACGCCCTCCACATACGTCGAGGTCGCCTCACCAGGGCTCTGCGGGCCGGTCTGCTCCAACTGCCGGTAGGCGTCGGAGAGGTCCCGCAGGACGTCCGGGACGCGGGCTGCGTGACCGAGCAGGTTCACCGCCTGGGCCTGCAGTCCCAGCGTCAGCTGCGCAGCCGTGACCTGGGGATCCGTCGCGATCCACTGGCTGCCGGAGGCGTCCCGGGCCAGCAGCCCCAGACGCCGCAGCTCCTCGGCCGCCGGTTCGTCGGCCCCGTCCGTGGGCTGCCACCGTCCCCCGCGCTGCACGACCCGCCGGTAGAGGGCGTCGGCGTCCTCGGACATCAGCCGCGGCGGGGTGGCGAGGTGGTGGTCTGGTGACTCGGCGGTCATCCGGTCGGGTCCTCCCGTGTGGCTTCGCCCTGCCGGCTCTGCTCGCGGCCGATGGCGAGGCCGAGCTGGAAGAGGGTGGCGGCTCCGAACCGGGTGCGGATACCGGCGACGAGGTTGGCGACGGTGCGTTCGCTCAGCGCGAGCCGCCTGGCCATCGAGGGCTGGGACAGTCCTTCGGACAGCAGGCGGACGACGGCGTGCTGGGCTTCGGAGAGCTGGTCGACCCTGGGCGGTTCGAAGTCGTCGAAGGGGTCGGCCCGGGCCCAGTCCCGCTCGAAGCAGGAGACCAGGAAGGCGACGGCGGTGGGCTCGGTGATGAACGCGGCGATCTCGGGGTCGTTGCCGTGCAGCGGGATGACGGCCGTTCGGCGGTCCAGGACGAACATCCGGCCCACCGGTTCGTCCAGGGTGCGCAGCTGGACCCCCGACCTGGAGACGGTGCGTGCGTACTCCCTGACGGCGGGCTCACGGCGCACCCGGGCCTCGTAGATGGTGCGGCGCTGTACGCCCGCCCGCGCCAGGTCGATCTCCCGCTGGGTGGGCCCGGGGGCGAGGAACCTCGGTGGGCGCCGGCCGGGCTGGACGGTGAGGAACTCCTCCCTGACGGTCTCGGTCAGCGCGGCGATACGGCTTCTGACGGCCCCCACCCCGTGGACGTACTGCACCGAGTCGCGCTGCGGGGCCCGGTGGCGGCTGTGTCTGCTGTAGAGCGCGGCCAGCTCCTCGACCTGGGCGGGCACCACCGAGGCCAGTGAGAGCGCTCCCACGGCCTCGGCGTGCAGCTGCATCGCCCAGGACGCCTGCAGCTGCCGGGGGTCGGTGGCCACCCAGCGGGCGTCGATGGGCTCGTAGACCACCAGTTTCAGTTCGGCCAGCCGTCGCAGAGGTTCTTCCTCCCCAGGCCCGACCAGGTCCGCCGCAAGGGCACCGCCCTGGTCGACGATCCGCAGGTAGAGCTGATGCGCGTGCTCAGGCAGCGCGAACCTCGCCGGCAGCCCTGGCGCCGGTTCACCCACTGTCCCCATGGCCACACTCCCCCTGATCAGGGCGACAGCTGATCAGATGTGATCCCCGTGGTGCATGCGTGAAAGCAGAATCGTACCCGCACCTCTCGTGCGCCGTCCGGGGCCGCCATGCTCCGGACAGCACACGACCCGGCGGTACGGCTCGGACGGGCCGTCATCGGCACGCGGGAGGCCGTCCCGGCGCACCTCCCGGGGCGCCCGCCCCGGCGAGGGACGCGTCGGGGGTGCGGGGGCGGTGCCCGGGGGACCGGCTCAGTGCTTGCGGGAGTCGAACCCCACCAGGACCAGCCGCCCCATCGGTTCGAGTGTCACGCACAGCCGGGTGGGGTTGCTGAACCCGCCCGCCCGCCGGCAGGCGGAACCGGCGGCGTCGAGGTGCCATCCGTGCGCCGACTCCAGATGCGTCCGCAGCCGCTGCACGATCTGCTCCGTCGTCGCGCCGTCGGAACCGGCGACGCCCAGCACCGTGGAGCATGTGTCCGGGTCGCAGACGCTCTTGCGCCCGTCGGCCGTCAGCCCCGCGGGCAGCGGCAGCAGTTGGTCGCTCGACGGCGCCGACACCTCGCCGCCCTGGTGGTAGCCGACCCCGGCCGCGGCTCCGACGACCAGCGCGTAGAGGACCAGGGTCGCGATCCCCGCACTCTGACGGTTCTCCAGCGGGTTCTCCGTCCGCGGCCCGGCGGTCCGGCGCTCGATCAGCCAGCCGGCGATGATCAGCGGTATCGGCAGCAGGGTCCCCAGCACCACCAGGTCCTGCCGGTGCACGGTCGCCCCGAACAGGGCGCCGGCCAGCCCGAACCGGGTCGCCGCACAGGCGGCCAGCAGCACGCCGACCGTCCAGCCGACCTGGCGTGTCCGTACGGTCATCCCCCAGATGACCAGCGGCAGGGCCGCGAACACCACCAGGAAGACGCCTATCGGAGCCACGTTCCAGCCCTCCATTGATCACCTGCGGCACCGCACGATCCCATGGTTCGGTTCGCGGCGCCAGGGGCGTACGGAATGCGGTCCCGGCCACCGGCCCGGGCGCCTGTTCCCAGGTGCCGGGGGCGGGCGCGGGGCGGGGTGCGCGGTGTCCCGCGGCCGCGGGACGCGGCTCAGGGCGCCGCGCGATAGGTGGCCTGGTCGAAGTCGGCGGGGTGCCCTCCCCCGGCCAGGTCCCAGGCCCACAGGCCGACGAACGCCCCGGTGAAACCCAGGGCCCGGATCTCGCCGCCGTCGGACTCCTCGGCGTGCTCGTCGGAGAGCACCGTCGCGTCCAGCACCGGGCCGATGGGCCGCCAGCCGGCGCCCGTGTCATGGCGGAAGCGCAGTTCGGAGCCGTCGAGGTCGAGGCCCAGCCGCAGCCGCCCGCTGCCGGGGAGGGGGTGACGGCCTGCCTCGTCCACCGTCAGCGCACCCCGGTCGCGGGTGGCGAGGCACAGCACCGGCCGGCCCCGGTCGTCGGCGGTGATGTGCAGGAAGTACCAGTTGCGGCTGTTGTAGTACGCGGTGATCCCCGCCAGGTGCTGGAAGCCGTGCGGGCGGTACTCCACGGCGGCCTCGAAAGCGCAGCGGCCGTCGGTGATCCGGCGCGCCACCAGGCTCTGGCCCGCCGTGCTCTGCGGGGAGCGCCCGCCGTGCAGCCGCAGATGGGAGGGGCGCGCGGTGAGGGAGAGCCAGTCGGGTGCCGGGGGCCTGCGCAGCGTGGACCAGTCGGGTCCCAGTGCCGGCTGGTCGAAGTCGTCCGTCTCCGCGGGCGCCGCCTGCCCGGTCCCGCCGTGCCCGGTCGCAGCGGGCAGCCCGGGGGCCTGGACGGTCGGCTCGGGCAGGCCGGTGGGGGTGCGCGGCCAGTCGTCGGGGCCCCAGGTGACGGGTGCCAGCGCGGTCTCCCGGCCGAGGATGCAGGGACCGTGGCGGCCGTGCGGACGGGCGACGAGATACGCCAGGTACCACTGGCCGTCCGGTGTCTCCGCCAGGCTGCCGTGCCCCGCCTTCTGCAGCGGCAGGTCGGGGTGGTCCCGGGCGGTGATCAGCGGGCCGTGCGGGTCGCGCTCGTACGGGCCCGTCAGCGAGCGGGAGCGGGAGACCGTGACCTGGTGGCGGTAGCCCGTGCCGCCGTCCGCCGTGAGCAGGTAGTACCAGGGGCCGCGGCGGTAGAGGTTGGGCCCCTCGATCCATCCGGCCTGCGGAGGCAGCAGGACGGGCCGGGGCTCGCCGACCAGGCGGCGGGCCGCCCGGTCGTAGCGGGTGACCTCCAGGCCGGCCGATCCGCCGTGGCCGGGTCGCCAGTCGTGGACCAGGTTGACCAGCCAGCTCTCCTCGCCGTCGTGGAAGAGGGAGGCGTCGAACCCGCGGGCGTGCAGCGGCACCGGGTCGGACCAGGGCCCCTCGATCGACGGTGCGGTCACCAGGTGGTTGGGGCAGTCGGTGAAGCCGCCCGCATAGGTGGAGACATTGCTGAAGACGAGGTGGAAGAGGCCGTCCGCGTGGCTCAGGCTGGGCGCCCACACCCCGCCCGAGTCCGGAGCACCGGAGAGGTCCAGTAGCCGGACGCTGTCCAGCGCCCCGCCCAGCGTCCGCCAGTGGACCAGGTCCCGGGAGTGGTGCAGTCGCACGCCGGGATACCACTCGAACGTCGAGGTCGCCAGGTAGAAGTCGCTGCCGACCCGCAGGAGGGACGGGTCGGGGTGCGAACCGGCCAGCACGGGATTACGGATCATGAGCGCAGGACCGTAGTGTCGAACGTGTTCGCAGGCAACCGGCTCCGACGGCCGGCCCGGACGGGCGGTCGGCAGCGGTGCGGCGCAGTCCCCGCAGCCGGCCCGGGGCCGCCCCCACGCGCACGGCGGCGGGCACCCCGGCCGCCGGGGCGCCTACCAGCCGTACGGCCCGAACCGGCCCCAGGCGACAAGCCCGGCAAGCAGCAACAGCACCGCGTTGACCACCACCCCGGACGGCTCCCTGCGCCGGATGTGGACGACCGCCGCCAGGACCATCATCACGGCCAACCCGGTCGCGGCGGCCGGGGTGAGGACGGGTGCGATGCCGGTGGCCGCCGGTACGATCAGCCCGATCGCCCCCAGCAGGCCCATCACGCCGATGAACCGCACCGTCGCCGTTGAGAAGTCCTGCACCCACGGCAGCACGCTCACCAGCCTGTCCCTCGGCTGGGTTGCCTTCACCAGGCCGGACATGGCGAACGCGGTGGCCAGGATCGCCTGCACGATCCACAAGAACACGTTCATCGAGGGGGTCTCCTGTGTCGTCGGTGTTGGTCGTCCTCACCGGTCCGACGACACAGGTCCGCGGAATGTGAGGCGGCGGGCGGGCCTCACATTCCGGCGGGCTGCCTCGTCGGACCGGTGAGGACGGATGACACCGAGGGAGGCCGGCCAGACCATGAGCACGCACGTGGAGCCAGCAGACGACGGGCCCGAGCCAGGCCTGGGCGCGATCATGAGCGAGCGCCGTCAGCTGATCAACCTCGCCTACCGGCTCCTGGGCTCCCTGGCCGAGGCCGAGGACGTCGTCCAGGAGACCTACGCCCGCTGGTACGCCATGACCCCGGAGCAGCAGGGCGCCATCAGCTCCCCCGGCGGCTGGCTGACGAAGGTCGCCGGCCGCATCTGCCTGGACCTGCTCGCCTCCGCACGGGTCCGGCGGGAGCGCTATGTGGGCGAGTGGATCCCCGAACCGCTGCCCGACCGTACGGAGTGGATCAGCGGGCGCCCGGCCGGTGCCGCCGCGGACCCGGCCGACCGGGTCACCCTCGACGAGTCGGTCAGCATGGCCTTCCTCGTCGTGCTCGAGTCGATGACCCCGGCCGAACGTGTCGCGTTCGTCCTGCACGACGTCTTCCGTTACTCCTTCGCCGAGGTCGCCGAGATCGTCGGCCGCAGCCCCGCTGCCTGCCGCCAGCTCGCCTCCTCGGCCCGCCGCCGCGTCCGCACCTCGCAGGCCCCCGCGACCCCCACCGCCCGGCGGGCCGCCCTCATCCGGGACTTCAGACACGCGTGGGAGGCCAAGGACATCGACGCCCTCATCGGCATCCTCGACCCCGACGCCACGGCGACCGGCGACGGCGGCGGCCTGGTCGAGGCCCAGCTCCGGCCGATCGAGGGCGGCGAGCAGATCGCGCGCTACATGATCGACCTCGCGCACCGGGCGACCGACCTCGTCGTCCTGGAGCGCACGGTCAACGGTCAGCCCGGTCTGGTCGCCCAGCAGGGGGGCGCCGTCGTGGCCGTGTTCGCGTTCGACATCGTGGGCGACCGGATCAAGCGCGTCTGGGGGGTGCGCAACCCCGAGAAGCTCCGGCCGTGGACGAGAAGCTGACGCACTGGGGACGCATCCCGGCCGCCCGGCACTCCACTGCGACCGGCAGGGCTCTGGATGCCTCCTCACGCGCCGGCCGCCCGGGCGGTCGGCTCCGTACGCCGCGCCCCGTTGCCCTGGCTTGCGCGCAGGTCTGACGCTTCGTCGGACACAGCGGGGGGCCCGTACGCGGGGCGGTGAGAGGATGCGCCGTGATCAGTTCGCGTCAGCTCGAGTACTTCCAGGCGGTCGCCCGGGAGCTGCACTTCACCCGCGCCGCGCAGGCGCTGCACATCGCCCAGCCGGCGCTGTCCCAGCAGATCCGCAAGCTGGAGCGGCAACTCGGGCTTGCGCTCTTCGAGCGGAGCAACCACCGGGTGGAGCTCACACCGGCCGGCGCCGTCCTGCTGGAGCACGCCGAGCGGATCCTCTCGGACATGGTGGCCGTCGAGGAGGAGATGCTGGGGTGGGCCGGCGGCGTGCGCGGCCGGGTCCGGCTCGGGGCCGCGCGGGGGCTGATGCCGCAGCTGGCCCGGGTGCTGGCGGTCTACTGCGGCGCGCATCCCGAGGTGGAGGTGGAGCTGCGGGAGCAGAACACCGGGGAGATGACCGCGGATCTGCTCAGCGGCCGGATCGACGCCGCGACGCTGGCCGCGGCGCCCGACGCCGGTGAACGGCGGCTGGAGTGGCGGCCGCTGAGCAGCGAGCCCCTGGTGCTGATCGCGGGGCACGACACCGCGCTGGGGCGCCTGGAGCGGGTGCCGGTGGGCGCGCTCGACGGGCAGGACCTGGTCGTGTACCCCGCGGAGTCGGCAGTCGCGGCGATCGTCGGGGCCGCGCTGGCGGCGGCCGGCGCCGTGCCGCGGCCTCGGTTCGAGAGCCGGGAGTACACCACGGCGAGGGCGCTGGCCAGCGTGGGACTGGCCGCCGCGGTGGTGCCGCGTTCGGTCGCGGAGGCCGCTGGCCCCCCGGTCGCGGTCGCCGTACTGGAGCCCGAGCCCGTGTGGACGCCCGCGTTGGCCTGGTCGGCCGTGCGGCGGCCCACCCCGGCGCTCTCGGCGTTCCTGCGCATGATGCTCGACAGCCCGGTGTTCCGGGCGGCGGACCCGGGGAACGGTCATATCCCGGACGTCTGACCGTCAGCCGGGTCAGGTCTTGGACGACTGATCCCCTGCGGTCGGAGACTGGTCGCACCAGCCCGCAGCGACCTTGAGGACTCCGTCCATGGACACCAGCGAACGAGGCACCCGCGAGTACACCGCCCTGATCGGCACCCCGCCCGAGGAGGCCCTGTCGGACCTGCGCCTGCGGTCCCCGCAGCTGTACCGGACCATGCTCACGGGGCCCTTCGCCGGCCCGCTGTCGCACGGCGAGCTCAGCCGCGCCGACCGCGAGGTGGCGACCGTCGCCGTCCTCTCGGCGCTGGGCGGCGCCGAGGCGCAGCTGGCGACCCACGTCGGCGCGGCGCTGCGCAACGGCGTCACCGCCTCGGAGCTGCTCGCCCTCGCGGAGCACATCTCGGTCTATGCGGGCTTCCCCCGCGCCCTGAACGCCCTCGGTGTCATCGACGACGTACTGACCGCCCAGGGCGTCGCCCGTCCCGCCCGCCTGCACCGGATCACCATGGCCGACCACGAGACGCTCGCCGCGCAGCGCGGCGACCACGGACCGGCGGTGCTGCTGGTCCACGCCCTCGGGCTGGACTGGCGCATGTGGGAGCCGGTCATGGAGCAGCTGGCGGCCGCCGGGCGGCGGGTCTTCGCGTACGACGTCCGCGGACACGGGTCGGCGGCCGGCTCCCCCACCCCCTTCACCATGGACGACACCGCGCGGGACCTGATCGGCGTACTGGACGCGCTCGGCGTTGAGCGGGCCCATGTGGTCGGCCTCTCCTACGGCGGCGGGATCGCCCAGACCGCTGCGGTCGCCCACCCCGAACGGTTCGCCTCACTGTCCCTGCTGGCCACCACCGACTTCGCCTTCGCCGCCTTCGAGGACCGTGCCCGCTCCGGCGAGGTGGACGGCATGGCCGCGCAGGTCGTCCCGTCGCTGACCCGCTGGTTCACCCCGTCGGCACTGGCCGTCAACGGCTGGGGGGTGCGGTACGCCCGCGAGCGCGTGCTGCGCGGCGACCCCGCCGACTGGGCCGGGGCCTGGCGTGCCTTCAAGGACCTCGACGTCCAGGGGCGTCTGGCCGGCTTCCCCGCTCCGACGCTGGTGCTCGCGGGCGAGCTGGACGCGTCCACCACTCCGCAGATCATGGGCGCCCTCGCCGGACGTGTCGCGGGCGCGGTCTACAAGGAGATGCCCGGCGTCCCGCACATGCAGACGCTGGAGAGCCCCGAGCAGGTCGCCGCGGCTCTCGGGGACTTCCTGCCCGCCGCCGCCCCCGAGGCGGGCCGCTGATGCGCGCCGTGTGGTACGACCGCAACGGCCCCGCCGACGAGGTCCTGGTCGTGGGCGAGCTGCCGGACCCGGAGCCGGCCGCCGGCCAGGTGCGGGTGCGGCTGGCCGCCACCGGGATCAACCCGGCCGATGTCAAACGCCGTTCCGGCACCGGCGGCCGTGCCATGCGCCACCCCCGGGTGGTCCCCGGCGACGACGGCGCGGGCGTCATCGACCGGGTCGGCCCCCGGGTGCCGGCCGCCCGGCTGGGGCAGCGGGTCTGGGTGCACTCCGCCAACCACACCTCCGCGTTCGGCACATCGGCCCAGTACGTGGTGGTGCCGGCCGCGCAGGCGGTCGAGCTGCCCGACGGCATCTCCTTCGAGGCCGGGGCGGCCTTGGGTGTTCCCGCCCTGACGGCGCACCGGAGCCTCTTCGCCGACGGCCCGCTGGACGGCCTGACCGTCCTGGTCACCGGCGGCGCCGGAGCGGTCTCGCACTACGCCGTCCAGCTGGCCCGGCATGCCGGAGCCCGGGTGATCGCCACCGCGAGCACCCCCGCCAAGCAGCGGGCCGCCCGGGACGCCGGCGCCCAGCACGTCCTGGACTACCGGGAGGGTGACGTCGCCGCCCGGATCCTGGCTCTCGCCCCGGACGGCGTGGACCGGGTCGTGGATGTCGCCTTCGGAGCGAACCTGCCGGTCACCGCGCAGGTCATCGCATCCGGGGGCACCATCGCGAGCTATGCCTCGGACGCCGTCCCCGAGCCCGCCCTGCCGTTCTACCCGCTGATGAGGCGCGGGGTGACCATCAGGACCGTCATGGTGTTCACCATGCCCGCCCCCGCGATGCACGCCGCGACCCGCCACATCAGCCGGCTGCTCGCGGACGGGGTGCTGGTTCCTCCTCCCCTCACCTGCTACCCCCTGGGCTCGGCCGCCGAGGCGCACAACCACCTGGAACGGGGAGCCCCCCACGGCAAGCTGCTCCTCACCCAGGCCTGACCCGCCTCTCCCCCGCACCCGGGGCCCATCAGGCACCGGCCGCCCCGAGGTGATCCATGGCCGAGGCCCATGGCGAGGGGCCGCGTGGGGGCGAGAGGAGCGCGGTGGCTGACGGGCGGTCAGGACGGCGGTCGCACAACGGAGTCACCTCGGGTTGCCGCGCCGGTCCCGGGCGAGCGGGCCAGGCGCCCTGACGATGCGCCGACCGGCGGTCGCGATCCGTGCGGGGCCGCTGCCATCATCGGGATGCCGACTCCGAGGGCGGTCGCGGTGGTCGTCGACGGGCCGCGAGTGCTGGTCATCAAGCGGTATCTGAGGCACCGGACCGCCGCCGCCTGCGTGATGTGCGCGCACGGCGGCCGGCCGGGGCCGGTCTGTCCGGGGCATCACTACGCGGTCCTGCCCGGCGGCCATGTCGAGGAGGGCGAGAGCGCCCGGACCGCGGCGCTGCGGGAACTGCGGGAGGAGACAACGCTCGGGGCGAGGGTCGACCGGCTGCTGTGGACCGGGCGGCACAACGGCCGGCCTGCGTCGCACTTCCTGATGGCCGACGTGACGGGGACCGCTGTGCTCTCCGGTCCCGAGGCCGAGGCCCACGGCCCGGAGGACAGCTATGAACTGCTGTGGGTGACCGCCGGTGACCTGGACCGCCTGGGTCTGCATCCGGCGGAGGTCCAGGGGCCGCTGGCCCGGCTGCTGGGCGGGTGCCCGTCCTGAGCCGGCCGGCTGCCCCGGTCCCCGGTGGTGTCCGGCGTGGGGCGGACGCCCGGCGGCGGAGGCGGCGCCGACGCGTGTCATCATATGATGACATCAATCGATGACATCACAGGAGAGCCATGGAACCGCCGGCCGCAGCCGGACCGCAGTCCTTGCAACAGCGCGCCCTGGTCCCGGTGCTGGTGTTCCTCGGCATGCTGGTCGCCGTGATCAGCAGCCTGGGGGCGCCCCTGGTGCCGACCATCGCCGCCCAGGACCACGTCTCCCCCGGCGACGCCCAGTGGTCGCTGACCGTCACCCTGCTCGTGGGCACGGTCGCCACACCCGTGATGGGACGCCTGGGCGACGGCCCGAGCCGCCGCCGGATGATCCTGGGCGCCCTGGTGGCGGTGCTGGCGGGCAGCGTCCTGGCCGCGCTGCCGCTGGGGTTCGGCTGCCTGGTCACCGGACGAGCACTGCAGGGCCTGGGCCTGGGACTCACCCCGCTGGCCATCGCCACCGCCCGCGACGCCCTGCCCCCGGAGCGGTCGCGCCCCACGGTGGCGCTGCTGTCGGTCACCACCGTCGCCGGCGTCGGCCTGGGCTACCCGATCACCGGCCTGATCGCGCAGTCCCTCGGGCTCCACGCCGGGTTCTGGTTCGGCGCGGCGGTCTGCGCCCTCGCGCTGGTGGCCGCCGCCCTGGTACTGCCGCCCGCCCCGCGCCGCACCGCCGCCCCGCTGGACATGCCCGGTGCGCTGCTGCTTGGGGCTGCGCTCGCCGGGCTGCTGCTGGCGCTGAGCGAGGCGGAGGTGTGGGGCTGGGCCTCGGTACGGCTGCTGGTCCTGGCCGGGCTGTCCCTCCTGCTGCTGGGCGCCTGGGTCGCCCAGCAGCTGCGGACGGCGCACCCGCTGGTGGATCTGCGGCTCACCCGGAACCGCACGGTACTGACCGCCGATGTGACGGCCCTGGTGGCCGGAGCGGGGATGTACCTGCTGATGACCCTGGTGACCCGGCTGGTGCAGACGCCCAGGGACACCGGCTACGGCTTCGGGGCGTCGGTGGTGGTCACCGGACTGGTGCTGCTGCCGTTCTCGGCGGCGAGTGCCGTGGCCGGGCGGGTGGCGCCGCTGGTGGTCCGGCGGACCTCGTCGGCCCTGGTCCTGGCGTCGGGGTGTGCGGTGTCGCTGGTCGCCGCGCTGGCCTTCGCGGTCGGCCACGACCGCCTGTGGCAGCTGTTCGCGGTGATGGGCGTCGCGGGATTCGGCGTCGGCTGCCTCTTCGCCGTGATGCCCGCGCTCATCACCGGTTCGGTGCCCGCACACGAGACGGGCAGCGCGATGAGTTTCAACCAGGTGCTGCGCTACGCCGGGTACTCCGCGGGCAGTGTGCTCAGCGCCACAGTCCTGCAGGCCCACACCCCCGCCGGGGCCTCCGTGCCCACGGGCGGGGGCTACCGGGCGGCGGCCCTGCTGTCCTGCGGGGTGTGGGCCGCGATGATCCTGGTGACCCTGGTACTGCCGCGCGCACTCCGGACGGCGGCCCCCGTGCCGGACGCCGTGCCGTCCCGCACTGCCGGCCCGGTGACGGGCACCGGCACCGGTACGCAGAGCGTCGGCGGCCCGGGGACCGAGCGGCGGGAGGCGGTACGGTGACCGGCGGGACACCGCCGCGCAGGCGGGACTCCGCGCGCAGCCGGGAGCGGCTGCTGACCGCGGCGGGCGAACTCTTCGCCGAACGCGGCTTCGAGCGGACCACCACCCGTGACATCGCGGAACGAGCAGGGGTCGACGCGGCGCTCATCGCCCGCTACTTCGGCAACAAGAGCGGCCTGTACATCGCCGCCCTGCGAGCGGAGACAGGCGATGCCGCGCCGCCCGACCTGCTCGACGCCGAGCGCCTGCGTGCCCTCTTCGACCGCGCGGGCCGGCGCGGCGCCGGACCCGTCTTCCGGACGGCCGTGCTGGCCCATGACGACGAGACGGTTCAGGACGCCGCCCGCGCCCAGCTGCACGCCCGCCTGGTCACCCCGCTGCAGGAGCGCTTCACCCGTGCGGGGCTGGACCGGCCCCGGCTGCGGGCCGAGGTGGCGGCGGCCGCCTTCGTCGGGGTGCTGCTGGCCCGCGGTGCGGGGGCGCTCGACGAGCTTGCGGCCGCGGACGTCGACGAGCTGGTCCCGCTGGTGCGGTCGGCCCTGGCGGGTCTGGGCTGAGCCTGCGCCCCGGCCGGGCGGTCGCCCGCCGCGGCGCCGCCGCGACGCGCAGCGGCACGGTGGGCGACGGCTGTGCTCAGCCCTGTGCGGCGTCCGGCGCGACGGGCCCCGGGTCGCGCAGGCCGACGCAGTCGTGCGCCCAGAAGGGCTCGGAGTAGACGAACGTGCCGGTCATCCAGGGTTCGTACGACGACAGCCGTGCGACCTGGAAGGCCGCCGCCGGGATGCGCAGCGACGGCGACCGGAAGCCGCACCGGTCGGCCCGCTGGAAGCCGCGCCCGCCGTAGTAGTCGGGCGACCCCTCCAGGAAGACCAGGGGGAATCCCCGTTCGTCGGCCGCCCGGAGGGCCGCCTCGACCAGCTGGGTGCCGACACCCCGGCCCTGGTGGTCCGGGTGCACGCCCAGCGGCGACAGGCTGAACACGTCGACCAGGCGGAGCCGGGCGTCCAGGCGGCAGGCGCTGAGCATGACGTGCCCGATGACCTCGTCGTGCCGGGTCGCGACGAGCGCGACGGGATCGACCGCTCCCGGCGCGGCCCGCAGGGCCTCGACCAGCGCGGGTACGCGTTCCGGATCGCCGAAGGCGAGGGCGTGGAGGCGGCGTACCGCTGCGTGGTCCCCGGTCCGCTCGGCTCTGATCCCGGCATGGGCGGATGTCATGACCGAACAGGCTAGTGGCTCGACTCAGTTGGTCGACCCGGTACTTGCTGTGCAGGCGGTTGGCCACCGGCTGCCTCCGGCCCAGAACGATCAATGACCAGGTGCGCAAGCGCATCTGTCTGAGCGCCACGAACCAGTAGTGGTTTCGCCTACACGCCAGGACGGGGTCGAAGCTTGAAGATCAGGATACCGAGGTGCTTGTTCATCCACGCCTGCTTGTGCGGGTAACGGCGCCCGGCCTCCTCGGAGAGCTGCGGTTCGACCGCGGCCTCGATCCACAGTCCTGCCGCACTGAACAGGTTGACCAGGTCAGCGATCGTGTACACGCGTTTCGTGAGCGTGACCTGGTCGTTCCATCCGCTGTGGACGTACTCGTAAGGCGTGTTGGAGTAGTACTCCTCGCCCAGAGTGGTCCCGTTCTGCTCCGCCCGTTCGACGGCATACCGGATCGGGTGGGTGCGGGTCAGGAGGATGAAGCCGTCTTCGGCCAGCATCCTCCGCGCCGCCTGCAACGTGCGAACTGGATCATTCGCGTACCCGATGGACTGCAGGAACATGATCCGGTCGAAGGTGCGACCAGTCAGCGCGGGCACCGAGTCCAGGTCGGAGAGGTCACCCTGGACGAGTTCCATGCCGGGCGGTGGATCAGTAAGGAAGTTGCCACTGATGTCGACGCCGACCGACGCAGTTGCTCCCTCTCGAACGAGTTCAGCGAGCTTCGCGCCGTTTCCGCAACCGAGATCGAGCACCGACCGGGAGGTGACGTCGCCCAGGACGTCACGCTGCGCGGGCCACTCGACCAGCCGATCCAGCGAATCCTCCTTGGCTCGGGCCTGCTCGTAGCCCCGGGCGAGTACCAGCCACGGCTGGCTCGCGTCCCCGCCAGGCTCATCGCAGGTCGTCGTCACTTCGGAGTTCTCGGAGTGTGCCACGGAGGAAAACCTAGTGGTTCGTCCCGGATCCTTGTCGGGCAACTCGGTAGGTCGCCGGGGTGCGTTCCTCACGGTCGCGGGGGATGACCGGACACCGTTCGCCGGGGGCGAGCTGGCCGGCCGCGGTATCACCGCATGTGGGGCCGCACATCGCTGGGTGCTTGA
>NZ_LIQR01000319.1 GCF_001418575.1 Peterkaempfera griseoplana | reverse complement strand
GTCCGGGGCGGGGCGAGGTGGTAGGCGGTGGGCGGCTCGGGTGCGGCGGCCCGCGGGGCCTGGGGCGCCTGGGCTCCGGCGGGGCTCGCGGCCCGCGGCGGTTCCGGTGCGGCGGGCTGCGGGTCTCCGGCGGGCTTCTCCAGCGAGACGCTCAGGTACGGGCGCACGGCGGGCGGATGCCCCTCGCCGTCCTCCCCGGGCCCCTGGGAGGCCTCCGCGGCCCCCTCGGGGGCGGCCGGTCTGCGCAGCCGGTGTGTGCCCGGGTCCCCGCGCCGTACCCAGCCGCCTGCTCCGCCACGCGCTGTGGGGTCCCAGACCGCCGGTGCGCTCTCGTCCCTGTCCGCCATCCCGCCTCCCCCGGTCGGTCGCCGCCGGCCCCATGGAGCTCCGCCATCACCACGGCCGGTGCAGCAGCGCCGCCGTAGGGGTCACCGTACCGGGCCGCCGCGGCCGCGTTCGGCGGCGCTCACCCCGCGGACCGTCGCAGCACCCGCAGCGACCCGGTCACCGACACCTCGTGGAAGCCTTCGGCCAGGGCCCGCAGATACACCCGGTACGGCGCCTGGCCGCCGTCCGCCGGGTCGGGGAAGACATCGTGGATCACCAGCAGGCCGTCCCCGGCCAGATGCGGCACCCAGCCCTCGTAGTCGCCGGTCGCATGCTCGTCGGTGTGGCCGCCGTCGATGAAGACCAGTCCCACCGGCGTCCCCCACACCGCCGCCACCTGCGGCGACCGCCCCACCAGGGCGATCACGTGGTCCTCCAGGCCGGCCGCGTGCAGGGTGCGGCGGAAGCGCGGCAGGGTGTCCATCCGGCCGACCTCCGGATCGACCAGCGCGGCGTCGTGGTACTCCCAGCCGGGCTGCTGCTCCTCGGAGCCGCGGTGGTGGTCGACGGTCAGGGCGACCGTCCCGGCCTCCCGGGCGGCGGCGGCCAGCAGGACGGCCGAGCGTCCGCAGTAGGTGCCGATCTCCAGCAGTGGCAGTCCGGTGCGGGCCGCGGCCTCGGCCGCCGCCGCGTACAGCGCCAGGCCCTCGTCCACGGGCATGAAGCCGGTGGCCGCCTCGAACGCCGCCAGCACCTCTGTGTCGGGCCGCGCCGCGACGCCGCTGTTCTGCGCCATGCCGTACTCCCTGATCTGCGGTCCGTCGTGTCTGCCTGCTGGACCCTATCCGGCTGTGCGGGGGGTGGAGGAACCACCGGCTCCGCTTCCGGCGGGCCCCCGGGTGCCCCGGCGGGCGGTCCGCGGGAACCGGGGCGATGTCAGGTTACCCGCGGGTAGAATGTGGGGTGGCGGGGGTTCCGGGAGCCCCCGCTGATGCGTTATACATGGAGTCCTCACCTAGAACGCGTTCTAGGCGATGCACCGTGATCGCGGCCCGGCCGCAGCGGACGACCCCGGCGCGGCCGCAGGTGCGGACGGCCGCGCCGGGGTTCCCTTCCGCGTTCCGCACCCCTCGGCACTGACGGGAGTCGCGCCGTGCGCGCAGCGATCCTCCATGAGATCGGCCAGGAGAAGCTCGACGTCCGCAGCGACGTGGAGACGGTACCGCTCGGCCCCGGCCTGGTGCGGGTGCGGCTCAGGGCCGCCAGCCTGTGCCACTCCGACCTCTCCGCCATGAGCGGCGTCCTGCCGCAGCCCGCCCCGTTCGTCCCGGGCCACGAGGGCGCCGGCGAGGTGGTGGAGACCGGCGACGGAGTCACCGGCCTCGAGCCCGGAGACCATGTGGTGCTCTGCTGGATGCCGCCCTGCGGCAGCTGCGCCCACTGCCGCCGCGGCCAGGGCCAGCTCTGCACCGCGAGCCTCGCCCGGCTCCGCACCCCGGGCTTCCGCCACGACGGCGGTCCGCTCTACGGCTTCTACAGCGTGGGCACCTTCGCCGAGGAGGTGGTGGTCGCCGCGGACAGCGCCATCAGGGTGCCCGCCGACGTCCCCTTCGAGGTGGCGGCGCTGGTCGGCTGCGGAGTCACCACCGGTGTGGGCGCCGCCGTGAACACCGCCCGGGTGGAGCCCGGCTCCTCGGTGGCGGTCATCGGCTGCGGCGGTGTCGGGATCGCCGCGGTCCAGGGCGCCCGGGTGTGCGGCGCGGGGCAGATCGTCGCCGTCGACCCGGTGGCCTCCCGCCGGGAGCGGGCCCTGGCGTTCGGCGCCACCGAGGCCGTCGCCCCCGAGGAGCTGAAGGCCGCCCGCAAGCGGCTCACCGACGGCGGCTTCGACTATGTCTTCGAAGTCGTCGGACGGTCCGTCACCACCCGTGCCGCCTATGACGCCGCCCGGCGCGGCGGCGCCGTGGTGGTGGTGGGGGCCGGTGCCCGTGACGACCGGGTGGAGTTCTCCATGGGGGAGCTGTTCTTCGACGAGAAGCGGATCCTGCCGTCGATGTACGGCGGCGGCGACGTGCTGCGCACCGCCGACCGGGTGCTGCGGCTGTGGCGGGCGGGCCGGCTGGACCTGGAGCACATGATCACCCACCGGGTGCGGCTGGAGCAGGTCAATGACGCGCTGGCGCAGATGCGCAGCGGTGAGGCGCTGCGTACGGTCGTCACCTTCGACTGAGCCCGGACGGCGGGCAGGGCGGCCGCCGGACCGCCGGACACGCCGAGGGCCGCGCACCCGGCCAGGGTGCGCGGCCCTCCGCGCAGTGCTCACGCCTCGGCGGCGCTCAGACCTCCGCGGAGGCCTGCTCCGCCGAGCGGCGGTGGCGGCCGTGGCCGGTCTCCGTCGGCTGCGGGGCGCTGCCGTCGTCCAGGGCGACGGTACCGCGGTGCCGTCCGGCGGTCCCGGCGCCCGGAGCCGCCGCCTCGGCAGCGGCGCTGTCAGTGGTGTCGGTGAAGGCTTCGGACATCAGTGGTTCTTCTCCATACGAGGGACGGGAAGTCGGTGGTGCGTCATGGCGCCTCGGCCTTCTGGCACGCCGAAGCGCCCGGCGGAGCGCGGGTGACGGGTCACCGCTGCAACCGCCCGAAGGGATCACCCTACCCAGGCCGTCACGGCCGGTGCACGCTCGGTCCCGACCCGTCAGTAACGCTGTCCCGCAAGGGAGTCGGACCGGCCCGCAGAAACGCCGCCAGCAGCTCCCGCAACGCCGGGGCGCCCTCCTCCGCCAGCAGTTCGTGACCGGCGCCCGCCACCTCCACGTACCGGAAGTCGGCGCCCTCCGTCCGCCCCGCCCGCAGCAGCTGCCGCCGCAGCGCCCGCGACTGGCCCACCGGCACCACCTCGTCCCGCTCCCCGTGCACCATCAGCAGCGGTACCGCGATGCGATGGCAGAGCCGCAGCACGTCACGCGGCCCCCGGCCGTCGTCGATCGGCACCGCGCCGCCCAGCCTGGTGGTGAGCGCCCGCACCGGCGCGGCCCCCTCCGCCTGCAGCCGCGCCCCGGAGAGGAACGGGGCGACCACCGCACAGCGCGCCACCTGCCCTGCGGGGGCGTGGCAGGCCGCCAGCAGCGCCAGGAAGGCGCCGTAACTGATGCCGAAGAGGGCGGGCGGTTCCAGCCCGAGGGCCGCACGGCGGGCCGCCAGCTCCGCGAGCAGGCAGAGCACATCCTCCAGATCGGGGCCGCCCCAGGCACCGCGCAGACAGAGGGCGTACTCGGGGCCGTAGCCGCTGCTGCCCCGCTGGTTGGGGGCGGCCACCGCGACGCCGTCGGCGGCCAGCCGCTGCAGGGTCGGCTCGAACTCCAGCCGCCAGGCGTCCGTCGGACCGCCGTGCAGCGCCACCACCAGATGCCGGGCGGCGGCCCAGCCTGCCCCGCCGTACACCACCGCCTCCATCCGGCCCTCGGCGGCGGGCACCGAGGCCAGCCCGGCGGGCTGCCAGCGGCCCCCGTCGCCGGGCGCGGCGGCGCTGCCGTCCAGCCGCCAGCCGATCGCGGCCGCGGCCCGGCCGACGGCCGCCCGGCGCGGCTGCGGCGGCCGGAGCAGGGCCGCCACCTCCAGGGTGGCCATGGCCGCGGGACGGTCGGGGGCGGAGTACGGGATCCGCAGGCCCGCCGCCGACCAGTGCGCCACCGCGCCCAGCCGCCCGGGAGGCACCGGCAGCGGATCGAGACGGCCGCCCGCCGGGGACCACAGGGCCAGCGCCGAACCGGCGCCCCGGTCGAGCTGCACGGCGACCCGGGGCTCGGCCCGGCCCGGCTCGACGGCGACGGGGCGCAGAAGCGTACCGGGCAGGTGCAGCGCCTCCGGGAAGCGCAGCGGGTCCGGGCCGCCCAGCAGGCCCCAGCC
>NZ_LIQR01000318.1 GCF_001418575.1 Peterkaempfera griseoplana | reverse complement strand
TGGACGCCCTCCGGCTGGCCGCCGCCCGCATCCCCGCCCGCTACCAGGACGCCGTCGCCGACCACCCCCAGGTCACCGCCTGGGTGCACGCGATCGCCCACGCGGCGCGGACCGGCGGACCGAGCGGCACCCGCAGCATCGCCCGCGGTCCCTCGCTGCTCATTGACGGGTCCACCGGCACCGGCAAGACCCACCAGGCCTACGGCGCCATCCGCAGCCTGCTGACCGCCGGTGTGCGCCTGACCTGGCGCGCCACCACCAGCGCAGACCTCCACGCACTGGCCCGCCCCCGCCCCGGACACGACACCGAAGGCCCCTTCCAGGAACTGGTCCGCATCCCGCTGCTGCTCCTGGATGACCTCGGCGCGGCCACCAGCACCCCCTGGACCGAGGAGCTCACCTACCGGCTGCTCAACCACCGGTACAACGAACAGCTCCCGACCCTGCTGACCACCAACCTCCCCACCGACGACCTGCGCACCGTCCTCGGAGACCGGATCGCCTCCCGCCTCGCGGGCATGGTTCAGCGGGTCACCCTCACCGGCCCCGACCGCAGACGCCGCGCCGCCTGACGCCTGCCCCCGCCCATCACCCCTGCCGCTGCGCCACCACCGTCAGGCGCGGCAGGGAAGCCCCAGAGGGACACACCCATGACCACCGCTGTGCTCAGCCCTGCCCTGCGCCCCGAAGGCGACCGCACATGGAAGGCCGACGCCGCCTGTGCCGGCCACCCCGAACCAGACCTCTTCTACCCCGACCCCGCCCAGACCCGCCGCGCCGACCAGGCCAAGCAAATCTGCGAGGCCTGCCCGGTCAGCCGCATCTGCCTGGACCACGCCCTGGAAACCCGCGACCGCTGGGGCATCCGCGGGGGGCTGACCGAAGAGGAGCGCCACCCCCTGCACCAACTGCTCCCCAGGCGACTGGACTACGAACGCGTCGCTGCAGCCCTGGAGGGTCACCGCGTCCACCTCTCGCGCGCCGAGCGCGACGCGGTCGTCCGCGTCGCCCACATCCGTGCCACCCCCATCCCCACCTGGGCGCCCGTCCTGAAGATCACCCGCAAGCACGGGCGCCGCCTGGTCACCGCGCTGCACGACCAGGTCGGCCGCCAGCCGCACCTGGCCCGCCAGATGGCCATTGAGGCCGACCTCGTCGAACGCATGGCGGCGGCCGCATGAACACCGAACCGGCACCCACCTCCCGCGTCTCCGCCTGGGACGTCATCGCCATCGCCATGCTCGGCGGCGCCGGCTGCGCCCTGTCCTACGACGCTCTGCGGCAGATGGCCGAGGCCATCCACGTCCGCGTCCAGCTCACCTACGTCTTCCCCGCGGTGATCGACGGCTTCATCGCCTACGGCGTACGGGCTCTGGTCCTGCTGCGGACCGCGCCGTGGCGTGCACGCGCGTACACCTGGATTTTGTTCGGCGCCTCAACTGCTGCCAGCATCTGGGCCAACGCGCTGCACGCCGTCCGCCTCAACGAGCAGTCCGCGGTCCGCAGCGGACTGCGGCTGGGGGACTTCACGGTCGGCGTGCTATCCACCCTGGCGCCCCTCGCTCTGGCCGGGGCGGTCCACCTCTACATCGTGGTGGCCCGCCACACTCGCCAGCCCGACCGGCGGACCGGTCCGAACCGGGCGTCCGCCCCGGACCGGGACACCGCCAGCCATGAGGACCGCACCGGAGCTGACCGGTCCGGTCCAGCGGACCGCCGCTTCCTCGGCTGGCTCAGGAGACGCGGACACACGCCCCGGTCCAGTTGGACCGAGACGCCCGACACACCGGACCGGTCCGGACCGGACCGCCCGCAAGGCCCGGACGGCGAGGAGGCCACCGGACCGGCAGACGGGACGGAGGCGGACCGCGGACCGGAGGACTGGACCGCCCTACCTGACCCGACGGACCGGACCGCAGCGGACCGGCCGGACCGCCTGACCAAGGATCACCAGCCTGACGACGCCGCCGCATCGGCGGACCGCGCTTCGGTACCGACCGCGGACCCGAGCGGACCGGACCACGCGGTCCACTCCGTCCGTCAGCTCCGGGCACTTCCTGGACCCGGCCGTGCCCAGGCCGCAGTCCTCGGCCGAGCCCTGGATCGCGGCCCGGGCACGTCCCAGGGCCACGTGGCCCTTGGCCCCGGCGGTCCGCCGGTCCCCGGCGAGGAACCGCCCGCCGCGGAGCGGACCACACCTCACACGGACCGGTCCACTACTGAACCGGCAACGGTCCACCGTCTCCCGGCACTTCGCACCGCGGGAGACCTGCGGTCCACCGGGCACCAGCGGCCCGACGGCGCGGCGGACCGGACCGTCGATGGTCCAGCGCGGACCGGCGGACCGGAACCCCATGCGGACCGGCTCAGTGGACCGATCCAGCGGACCGGGCTGGCAGACGGGCGGACCGGAGGCCCAGCGGACCGGACCGGCTCTGAGCGGGACCGGTGGACCGTGGACCGGACGGGCGGACCGCAACCGCATGCCGACCGGACACGCGGACCGGACCACGGGTGGCCGACCGCGGACCGGCGGACCGACAGCACCGCGGACCGGATCGGTCGTGGGCAGGAGCGGACCGGCCGGTCGGACCGCCAACCGTCCACCGCGCACCGATCGACGGTCCCGGCCGAGTCCGATGACCTGGAGGAGCTGCTGGTGATCGCGCGGCGTGCTGCGGCCGAGGCCGGGCGGATCAACCGCGCGGTCGTCGGTACCGGCATCCGGACCGCCGGCTACACCGTCAGCAACGCCCGGATGAGCGAGATCCTCCACGCCCTGCGGACCGGCGAGCAGCCCCGGCCACGGTCCTGACCGGCACCGGGGCTGCCCGGCCGGCAACGGGCGGCCCCGGCACACCACCCACTCCACTCGAATCCTTGAGGAGCCTTTCATGTCCCGAACCATTGCCGTGGACCCAGTGGTCGACGCCTTCATGACGACCCTGTGCCAGCACGGGCACCTGCACTGCGCCGAGCCCGCCCGGGACGGAAGCTGGCTGGTGCGCCGCACGCCCGGCGGACCGAGGATCGCACTGGACGACGAGGCCGAGGCGATGGACTTCATCGCGGACGTGCTGCTGGACATCCGCCTCAGCGCGGACCGGGACGCGGCATGACCCAACTCCCCGAGCGGGGTAAGAGGGCTGAGGACCCTGCCACCTGCGGCCGAGCAAGCTATCGCCTGGGACCGTCCTACGGACGGTCCCAGGCACGCAGCCCTCGCCAGGAGGCGAGGGAAGGCCGGTGACGGGTCGAGCGGGGGCGCTCGACTCGTCACAAGCAGGCCCGGAGCCAGAGGGCACCGGGGGACTTCGAGAGGGGGGAGTGGCCCACGAGTACCGAGACGACCGCGTCGAGCGCAGCACGCCGTCCGCGTCGACGCCATCGCGATCCGCAGCAGCGCCTCCGCAAGATCACCGTCCGCTTCAACGCCGCCGAGTACGGCGAGATCACCTCGGCTGCTGCCTCCCGGGCACAGACGCTCGCGAGGTTCATGGCCACCAGCACCTTGAACGCCGCCCGCGGCCTGGAGGTTGGTGGCGACCCGCAGGACCGCCTCGACCACGCGGTCGACCAGCTTGCCGCCGCCCGCACACACCTGGCCCGGGTGGGCAACAACCTCAACCAGATCGCGTTCGCGCTGAATTCTGGCGGCTACCCGCGACCGGGTGAGCTGGAGACGGTCCTGTCCGCGGTGCGGCAGGCGGTCGTCGGCGTCGACGCCGTTGCGGGACAGCTCGTCGGCAGGTGACCGGATGGTTCCGGACATCAGCCGCGGATCGCGCACCTATGGTCTGCTGGCCTACCTGTACGGGTCCGGCCGCCGTGACGAGCACGTGGACCCGCACCAGGTCGCTTCCTTCGACGGCTTCGCCCCCGACCCGGGGCGCGATCCGGTCGCCACGCTGGCCCAGCTGACCGCCGTCCTGGACCTGCGGGTCAACCAACTGGGCCCACGCAAGCCGAAGAAGCACGTGTGGCACTGCCCGGTGCGCGCCGCTCCCGGCGACCGGAAGCTGAGCGATGAGGAGTGGGGTGAGGTCGCCCGCCGGGTCGTCGTTGCCGCCAGTCTCGCCCAGCCGGAAGACCCTGACGGTTGCCGGTGGGTGGCGGTGCGCCACGCCGAGGACCACATCCACATCCTGGCCACCATCGTGCGCGGGGATCTGCGCCAGGCCCGGCTGAACAACGATGCCGCGCGTGTTCAGGCCGAGTGTCGCCGCATCGAGCAGGACATGGGTCTGCGGCAGCTCAACGCCGGTGACGGCACTGCTGCCACGCGGCCGACCAGTGCGGAGCGGATCAAAGCCGAGCGCACCGGCCGGGCTGAGCCGCCGCGCCTGGTGCTGCGGGACATGGTGCGCCTGGCGGTGGCCGGGGCCGCGACGGAGGAGGAGTTCTTCGGTCGCCTGGAGCTGGCCGGTCTGCTGGTCAAGCGCCGCCTCGCCCCGTCCGGGGACGTCCTCGGCTACAGCGTCGCCGACCCGGGCGACCGTACCGGTGCGGGCGAGCCGGTGTGGTACTCAGGATCCACTCTGGCCTCGGACCTGTCGCTGCCCCGCATCCGCCGCAGGCTGGGCGCAGGACCTGTGGCTGATTTGGCCGAGCAGCCGACGGACGGCCGGGGCCAGACCGCTGCCATCTCTTCCCGCCGGGCCTCGGCGGCGGCCAGGGCGCGGCGCGCGGCCGCCGGGGTGGTCGAGGACGCGCTAGAGGTCCTCGACCACGGGCCTGAGGAGCAGGCGGCCAGCTATTGGGTCGGAACCGCAGAGATCCTCGACGCCTTCGCGGCCACGAGCCCGGCCGGCACCCGTGCCGAGTTGCTGGCCGCAGCCCGCGCCTTCGAGCGAGCCTCTCGGAGTCACGTGCGCGCCGAGCGTGCTGACCTGCGCAGCGTCCGTACGGCGGCCCGTCACATCCTGTACGCCGGACCCGCTACCGGCCGGGGCGAGGACGGCGAGGCCGCGCTGATGCTGCTGAGCGCCCTGTTCCTGCTGGTCATGGCTGCCGACCGCTGGCACTCCGCCCGCGGCCAGGCCCAGCAGGCCGCTGCTGCCCGCACCACCGCGGCCCACCTGCGCGCCGCCTACACCGCCACGGCCGCCCGGCCCCTGGCAATCCTGGCTACCCGCGGCCGGAATCTGCCCGAACCGGTCCGTAACCGCCACGCCCGCACGATCTGCGAGGTGCTGCCCGCCGCCGCCCGTGAGACGGAGACGACCGGCACGGATGCGCTGGCCGCCACCCTGGCGGAGGCCGAAGCCGCCGGCCACGACCCGCAGGCCCTGCTGGAGCAGGCATCCCGGCTGCGGGAGTTGGATACCGCCGAGTCGGTGACCGCGGTCATGGTCTGGCGCATCCGCCGCCTGGCCGACCTCCCCGCCGCCAGGCGGCCGGTCGGTGAGAGCAGCGCGGCCACACCTCCCGCTCCACGGTCGACCAGCGCCTCCCCACGCTCCCGCCGCTGACCGGGCGGGCCTACCACGCCCCGCGGCGCCTCCCCAAACCCCTTCCCGCCACAAGGCTGGGGGCGCCGCCGTTGACCGCCCTCTCCGAGACCAGGTCAGCGACTCCTCCCCTCTGATGCCCTGCCCCATGGAGCCCGATGACCGTCACCCCCGCCACCCGCGCCTTCCGCACCCGGGGCGGGCGCGGCAGAAACCGCCGGCCCACGGCGCCGACGGCTGACCGGGACTGGCTGCTGCGCTGCTACCTGCTGCGCGCCACCGACGCCCTGGCCGCCTCGGTGGTCACCTACGCCGTGCCGCTGCTGGTGTTCAGCCTCACCGGATCGGTGACCTGGACCGGCATCGCCTTCCTCGTCGAGTGGGTGCCCCGGCTGGCGGCCATCGCCGCGGTCGGACCGCTGATCGACCGCCGCAGCCCGCAGAGCGCGCTGCTGGCTACCAGCGTCCTGCGCATCGCCGCCGCCTTCGTCGCGATCATCGGCCTGGCCACCGGTTGGGGCATCGGATCCCTCATGCTCTTCGGCGTGGCGTCCGGAGCGCTCGCCGAAGCGTCGTTTCTTGCCTGCGAGTCCCTCGGCGGCGAGGCCACGCGCACCGCGTGCAAGCCGCCCTTGCCGGCATCGACCAAGGCGCCCAACTCGCCGGCCCCCTGCTCGGCGGGGCACTGCTCCTGGCCGGCCCGGCCATGATGCTGACGTGCGTGGCCGTCCTGGCCACACTGACCGCCACCCTCGCCCTGACCCACCCCACCGAACGCCCCCGCCTGCGCGTGGTGCCCCAGC
>NZ_LIQR01000317.1 GCF_001418575.1 Peterkaempfera griseoplana | reverse complement strand
CGGGCCGTGGACGTCCACGGCGACGAGGTCGTCGGCATCGAGGACGGCTACCTGGGTCTGATCGAGCAGCGGGCCCGCCCGCTCGGCCACGACGACGTCACCGGCCTGCTCACCCGGGGCGGCACCATCCTGGGCTCCTCCCGGGTGGAGCACCACCGCATCCACCAGGCCGTCGACCGCGCCGGGGAACTGGCCGCCGGGCTGGGCATCGACGCGCTGATCGCGATCGGCGGGGACGGGACCTTCACCGCTGCGCGGATGTTCTGCGAGGCGGGGCTGCCGGTGGTGGGTGTCCCCAAGACCATCGACAACGACGTCAGCGCCACCGATGTCTCCTTCGGCTTCGACACCGCCGTGTCCGTCGCCACCGAGGCCGTCGACCGGCTGAAGACCACCGCCGAATCCCACCAGCGGGTGATGGTGGTGGAGGTGATGGGCCGGGAGGCCGGGTGGATCGCCCTGGAGGCGGGCATGGCCGGCGGTGCCCACGCCATCCTGCTGCCCGAGAAGCCCTTCGACATCGAGGCGATCTGCGTGATGATCGAGGAGCGCTTCGCCCGCCGCAAGAAGTTCGCCATCGTGGTGGTCGCCGAGGGCGCCCAGCCCGCCCCCGGCACGCTGCGGCTGGACCCCGGCAGCATCGACCAGTACGGCCATCGCAGGCACGGCGGGCTCGGCACCCGGCTGGCCGTGGAACTGGAGCACTGGCTGGGCCAGGAGGCCCGGCCGGTGATCCTCGGCCACACCCAGCGCGGCGGCCCGCCCACCGCCCGTGACCGGGTGCTGGCCTCCCGTTTCGGCTGGCACGCCGTGGAGGCCGTCCACAAGGGCGCCTTCGGCTGGTTCACCGCCCTGCGGGGCACCCTGGTGGAGCTGGCCACCCTCAGCGACGCCATCGCTGCCCCCAACACCGTGCCGCTGCACCGCATCCTGGAGGCCGAGGCGGTGCTCTGACCGGCCCCTCCACCCGCCTGCGCCGCACGCTCCGCGGGACGGGTAGGTTGAACTCATGTCCGACTCCTCCGCGTCCCACCAGGCACCTCCGCGGGTGCTCACCGTCGCCGGCTCCGACTCCGGCGGCGGCGCAGGCATCCAGGCCGACCTCAAGGCCATGCTGGCGCTCGGGGTGCACGGGATGAGCGTGATCACCGCTGTCACCGCTCAGAACTCGCTCGGCGTGCAGGGTTACTGGGAGCTGCCGGCCGAGGCGGTGCGGGCCCAGTTCCGCAGCGTGGTGGACGACATCGGCGTCCAGGCGGTGAAGACCGGCATGCTGGCCTCGGTGGAGCTGGTGGAGACCGTCTCGGAGCTGCTCGCCGCGGTGGACGCCCCCGTGGTGGTCGATCCCGTGGGCGTCTCCAAGCACGGCGACGCGCTGCTGGCCGCCGAGGCCGTCGCCACCGTACGGGAACGGCTGCTGCCGACCGCCACCGTGGCCACCCCCAATCTCTACGAGGTGGAGCAGCTGACCGGTGTCAGGGTCGCCGGTGAGGCCGACATGCGCCGGGCCGCGGAGGCGGTGCTGGCGCTGGGGCCGCGCTGGGCGCTGATCAAGGGCGGCCATCTGCCGGGCCGCGCCGCCGATCTGCTCTTCGACGGCGAGCAGGAGCACTGGTACCGCGCCGAGCGCCATGACAACCGGCACACCCACGGCACCGGGTGCACCCTGGCCAGCGCGATCGCCGCGGAGCTCGCCAAGGGCCTGGAGGTGCCGGCCGCAGTGGCCGCCGCCAAGGAGTACGTCACCGGCGCCATCCGCGCCGGCTTCCCGCTGGGCGCCGGGATCGGCCCGGTCGACCACGCCTGGCGGCAGCGGGGCTGACGACGCACGCCTCTGCCGGAGCTCCGCCGGGAGTGCACGTCCGGCGGAGCTCCGGCATGTGCGGGCCTGCCGCTCGCGCAGGGAGCGGTGGGGTGAGCCGTTGTCGTCCAGGCCGAGGACGGTGACGTCGCTCCGACGCGTCCGTCCGCCAGTGGCCCGCTCGGGGCGGGCATTGTTCCGGTATCAATTTGCCTGCGCCGATGATTGCCCGCACTCGAATCCGGCGCTTATCTCATCCTTATTAACTCGGCGGCTTCGAGTTGACAGCGGATCTGCGCGGACGGAGACTCGAACCCGAGAGGACAGAGGGAACAACCGTTCGAGTCCGGGTGGAGATTTCTCAATCCACCTTTCTCCGGCCCGATGTCGCTCCTCTCAATCGCTCACATCCACAGGAGGTGTGCCATGCGCACTCGTCTGGTGTTCGCAGCTGTTGCTGGACTCCTTTCCCTCCCGCTGGTCGGAGCTGTTCCGGCCCAGGCGGCAACGAGTCCTTCCCACGGAGCGGTCAAGGACTCCAAGGGAGTCGTGAAGGTCTCGAGGGACTTCAGCTGCACCGTCGGTTCCACGTTCAAGAACTGCAGTACGACGATCAGCGTCAAGCCCGGCGAGTCCCTTCTCGTCAGCGTCAACGGCGACGGTGATGTGACCTCGGGAGACTTCCGGGCACGCAAGGCGGGCAAGACGCTCAGGCAGGTCTCGGACGTCTCGTCCGATGACGCCGACTCGACGCTGGTGTGGACGAACGACAGCCACGCGAGCGTCAGTGTGCAGATGCAGGTGAAGTCGAGCGACAAGGGAACCATCAACGGCACCTTCCAGACCGAGTCCTAGGCCGCAGGGCCGGGACGCGGAGCCGAGGGCGCGCGACCTGCGCGATCATGCCGACCGCAGGTCGCGTGCCCTCGGCTGTCGGGTCACCGCTTCCGGAGCGGAAGCCCCCGGCGACCGGGCCGCTCGGTGCAACCGGCCGGGGGATGTCCGCACGTTCCGAACTGCTCGCACTTCCCCGGTCCGCTGAGTTCGGTACCGGGGAAATCGGTGTGGATATCCGGATGTTTGTGGGGGATGATGTGCGCGTACACCGGAGAACCGCTGCGTCCGGCCAGGGGGCGGGCGGACGGCAGTCGGTGCGGTGTGGCGGACGACTCGCCTCCGCTCCGCCCGATGGGAAGTTCCGGGGAGGCGCCTCGCGTGATTCCGGCTATGTCCGTGAATTTTGGCAGAGGCAGCCGTGCCGCACCGCTGTCGGCGCCGGGATAATTGCCGGAGATATCGGCTCCCCAGGCGCGGCAATTTCCGGCGATTCCCGCAGGGCGGTCGGGAAGCGCACTTCGCTGCCGTTCCGCCGCATTCCCCTGACGGTTTCCCGCGATTCTCCACCCCAGACCGTGGACTCCCTCCCCGCGCCGCCGACCGAGGACGTGGGGCAAGGGGACGTGGAGCAATGAGGCTGACGGAGCAATGAGGCTGACGTCGTCGGCGTCCCGCCGGTCGAAGGCTCCCGGGTCCGGCGCGCCCGCGCACCCCTCGACGAGCGGGCTCGCCGCGGCCGTACCGAGGCCCTCCGCGAACGCCGAGGGCCGCACGGAGCCCTTGGGCGGGCGACGCGACAGGTGCCGGAGAGACGGGTGCCAAGGAGGCGCGGGCACCAAAGAGACCAGTGCCGGAGTCGAACCGCGTGCATGCTCAGGCCGTACACGGGGAAGTGCATCAGAACCAGGCGGGTTCGGTCGTCCCTCCGCGACTGCGGGGCAGGCTCGGGAGGCGAGGATGATGGCCGACGGGACAGCACAGCCGCACCGGGACGGGAAGCGCCGGCCCGTACGGACAGCACTGCGCCGGTCCGCGCTCTGCGCCCGGCAGGCCTGCGGCACCGACCGCAATCCGTTGTGCCGCCGCAGCGACCGCACGCGCGCCCGGCTGCTGGTGCTGCTGGTCACCCTGCTGCTGCTCGCGCCGCTGCCGGCGCTGCTGATCGGCGGGCTCGCGTACCAGCAGGGTCGCCACACCGCCGAGGTCCAGCTGGCGCAGCGCAGGCAGGTCGCCGCGGTGACGCTGGCGTCCGCGCCCAAGGGGCAGGCCAGGATCGGGCAGCAGTCGGAGGTGCCGGTGGCCGCTCGCTGGAGCCTGCCGCCGGGACACTCCCACACCGGTCAGGTGCTGGTCGCCCCCGGCACCGCGGCCGGGGCCCGGGTGCCGCTCTGGGTGGACGCCTCGGGGCAGCCGGCCAGGGCGCCGCGCAGCTCCGCCGACATCACCGCGGACGCCTGGTTCGCCGCGGCCGGCACTCTGGCCGCGATCGCGTCCTTCGCGGTGACCGGCGTCGCCCTGACCCGTCGCTCTTTGGACCGCCGGGACGACCTGGCCTGGACCCGCCAGTGGGCCGAGGTGGAGCCGGAGTGGTCGGGACGGCGCCCGCACGGGATCGACGGCCGCTGACCGCAAAGCCCCCAACCGCCGTCCGGACGACCCCCAGCCGCCGGACATGCGAAAGGCCGGCCCACCCCCGAGAGGGTGGACCGGCCTTCCGCTGAACCGGGTGTACCGGCCTGCGCGTCAGCGCGAGACCTTGCCGGCCTTGATGCACGAGGTGCAGACGTTGAGCCGCTTCGGCGTCCGACCGACCACGGCACGCACCGTCTGAATGTTGGGGTTCCAACGACGGCGAGTACGGCGGTGCGAGTGGGAGATGTTGTTGCCGAAGCCCGGCCCCTTGCCGCAGACGTCGCAGTTGGCAGCCACGGGAGTCACTCCAAAGACTTCAGATCACTTACGTTCCAAAACCCCGGAAGACCACACACCGTGGGAACGGATGCCGGGCCAAACCGAGACCGAAGCCCGGACTTGGCCGGGCAACCGGAGCAGCATACATCCGCCACTCCTGTAGAACGAAACTACCATGACCCGGGCACCCACCGCCGCCGGGCACCCGGCCGGCCCGGATAGCCTGCCTGCGGCAGGGCCGTGAACCGGGGCCCGCCGACAAGCGCCAGTGGAGGAGACCAGGTGCCGGACACGCTCGACGCTCCCGTCGTACGCACCTGGTGCCGACTGGCCCTGGCTGCGGTCGGGCAGGCGCGCGAGGAGATCGACGCGCTCAATGTCTACCCGGTTCCCGACGGGGACACGGGCACCAACCTCTATCTCACCCTGGAGTCCGCCGCCGCCGCCCTCGACCCGCTCTTCGAGCCGTCCGGCGGTACCGGCGCCGCGCCCGGCCTGGGCGACGCCATGCAGGCGATGGCCCGCGGTGCCCTGCTGGGCGCCCGCGGCAACTCCGGGGTGATCCTCGCCCAGCTGCTCCGCGGGATGACCGAGGTGCTGGCCGACGGCGGGGGAGCGGGCGACTCCGCGGCGCTGCGCCGGGCGCTGCGCCGGGCCGCCGACGCCGGCTACGAGGCGGTCGCCCGGCCCGTCGAGGGCACCCTTCTCACCGTCGCCGCGGCGGCCGCCCGGGCCGCCGAGGAGTGCTCGGGCAGCCTGGTGGAGGTGACCGACGCGGCGTACGAGGCGTCCCGCCGCGCCCTGGCCGCCACCCCCGGGCAGCTGGACGTCCTGGCCAGGGCCGGTGTGGTGGACGCCGGCGGCCGCGGGCTGGTCGCCGTACTGGGCGCACTGGCCGACGCGGTGGCCGACCAGCGGCCGCTGGGGCCCCTGGCACTGGACTCGGGACCCCGCCGCCGGGAGATCACCTCCCAGGCGGTCCACGGCTGCGCCGACGTGGCGGAGCCCGCGAGGCCCGGCGGGAGCCCGGCGTTCGAGGTGATCTATCTGCTGGACGCCCCCGACGAGGCCCTGCCGGCGCTCCGCGCCCGGCTGGCGGAGGTGGGGGACTCCCTGGTGGTGGTCGGCGGCGACGGGCTGTGGAACGTCCATGTGCATGTGGACGATGCCGGAGCGGCGGTGGAGGCGGGGATAGCGGCCGGCCGCCCCTACCGGATCCGGATCACCCATTTCGGTGACGCCGCCCGCCGCACGGCCGCGGAGCCGCGCGAGAACTCCGGCCGGGCCGTGATCAGCGTGGTCCACGGCAGCGGCATCGCCCGGCTCTGCACCGAGGCCGGCGCCGCCGTGCTGCACGCCGACCCCGACCGGCCGCCGTCCAGCGCGGAACTGGCCGGCGCCGTCCGCCGCGCCGAGGCGCGCGAGGTCGTGCTGCTGCTCAACGACCCGGAGCTGCGCGCGGTCGCCGGCGCCGCCGCCGACCAGCTGCGCGGCGAGGGCATACGGGTGGCGGTCATCCCCACCCGCTCGCCGGTCCAGGGACTGGCCGCACTCGCCGTGCACGAGGCCGGACGCCGCTTCGACGAGGACGTCGTCTCCATGACCTCCGCGGCCGGCGCCACCCGCTACGCCGAACTGGCCGTCGCCGAGGGCGAGTCCTGGACCATGGCCGGTGTCTGCCAGGCCGGCGACGTCCTCGGCCTGATCGACGGCGACGTGGCGGTGATCGGCAGCGACCTCGGCGGAACCGGTGAGGTGGTGCTGGACCGGATGCTGGCCGCCGGCGGGGAGCTGCTCACCCTGGTCCTCGGCGACGGCGTGCCGCAGCAGCTCGCCGACCGGCTGGTCGCCCAGGTGCGGCGGCTGCGCCCCGAGGTCGACACGGTGGTCTACGACGGCGGCCAGGAGTCGGCGCCGCTGCTCATCGGCCTGGAGTGACGCCCGCTGTCCGAGGCGTGAGGTGGAATGGATCCGATGTCCGCACTCGACGAACCCCTGAAGAAGCTGGTCGGCGACCGTACCGCGAAGGTGCTCGCCGACAGCCTCAAGCTGCGCACCACCGGTGACCTGCTGTACCACTTCCCGCGCCGGTACGCCGAGCGCGGCGAGCTGACCAGCCTGGACGAGCTGGAGGTCGACGAGCACGTCACCGTGGTCGCCCGGATCGAGAAGGTGACGCTCATCCCGTTCCGCCAGCGGCGGGGCGACCGGCTGGAGGTGGTGGTCACCGACGGCCGCGGCCGGCTGACGCTCACCTTCTTCAACCAGGGGTGGCGGGAGAAGGAGCTGCGCCCGGGCGCCCGCGGCCTGTTCGCGGGGAAGGTCGGCGTCTTCCAGCGCACCCGGCAGCTGGCCAACCCCGACTACCAGCTGCTGGACGCGGACGCCGAGTCCGGTGCCGCGGAGAAGTTCGCCGGCCGGCTGATCCCCGTCTACCCCGCCTCCGCCCAGGCCCCCAGCTGGAAGATCTCCCAGTGTGTGGAGATGGCCCTGGACAGCCTGGCCGCCACCGGCTGGGAGGGCGTCGGCGAGCCGCTGCCCGAGGGGCTTCGGGCCGACCGCGAACTGCTGCCGCTGCCGGAGGCGCTGGAGCGCATCCACCGGCCCCGCAACCAGGCCGACGTGGTGATGGCACGCTCCCGGCTGAGGTGGGACGAGGCCTTCGTGCTGCAGGTCGCCCTGGCCCGCCGCCGCGCCACGGACTCCGCCCTCCCCGCCGTCGCCCGCGTCGCCCCCGCCGACGGCCTGCTGGACGCCTTCGACGCCAGGCTGCCGTTCACCCTCACCGACGGCCAGCGCAAGGTCACCGCCGAGATCTTCGCCGACCTCGCCCGGGAACACCCCATGCACCGGCTGCTGCAGGGCGAGGTCGGCTCCGGCAAGACCATGGTGGGGCTGCGGGCGATGCTGGCGGTGGTGGACACCGGCGGGCAGGCGGCCATGCTGGCGCCCACCGAGGTACTCGCCCAGCAGCACCACCGGTCGATCACCGAGATGATGGGCGACCTCGCCGAGGGCGGCATGCTCGGGGGCTCCGACGTGGGGACCAAGGTGGTGCTGCTCACCGGCTCCATGGGCACCGCGGCCCGCCGCCAGGCCCTGCTGGACCTGGTCACCGGGGAGGCCGGGATCGTGGTCGGCACCCACGCCCTGATCGAGGACAAGGTGCAGTTCCACGACCTGGGCCTGGTGGTGGTCGACGAGCAGCACCGCTTCGGTGTGGAGCAGCGCGACGCCCTGCGCAACAAGGGCAAGCAGCCGCCGCATCTGCTGGTGATGACGGCCACCCCCATCCCCCGCACGGTGGCCATGACGGTCTTCGGCGACCTGGAGACCTCCGTACTGGACCAGCTCCCGTCCGGGCGCTCGCCCATCGCCTCCCATGTCGTCCCCGCCCTGGAGAAGCCGCACTTCCTCGCGCGGGCCTGGGAACGGGTCCGCGAGGAGGTCGGCAAGGGCCACCAGGCCTATGTGGTCTGCCCCCGGATCGGGGACGAGGACGAGCCCCCCGGGGGGAAGGCGAAGCGGAAGTCCGCGAAGGAGCGGGAGGACCTGGAGGACCTCGATGACGAGGGCGCCGACGCCGAGGAGCGACGTCCCCCGCTGGCGGTGCTGGATGTCGCCGCCCAACTGCGCGACGGCCCGTTGGCGGGGCTGCGGGTGGAGATCCTGCACGGCAGGATGCAGCCCGACGCCAAGGACGAGGTGATGCGGCGGTTCGCCGCCGGCGAGGTCGACGTGCTGGTCGCCACCACGGTGATCGAGGTCGGCGTCAACGTCCCCAACTCCACCGCCATGGTGATCATGGACGCCGACCGCTTCGGGGTCTCCCAGCTGCACCAGCTGCGCGGCCGGGTCGGCCGTGGCAGCGCCCCGGGGCTCTGCCTGCTGGTCAGCGACATGCCCGCCGGGTCCGCCGCACGGGCCCGGCTGGACGCGGTGGCGGGCACGCTGGACGGGTTCGAGCTCTCCCGGATCGACCTGGAGCAGCGCCGCGAGGGCGATGTGCTCGGCCAGGCGCAGTCCGGGGTCAAGTCCTCGCTGAAGGTGCTGTCCGTCCTCCAGGACGAGGAGACCATCGCCGCCGCCCGTGAGGAGGCCGTCCGGCTGGTCTCCGACGACCCGGCCCTGGCCCGCCACCCGGATCTGGCCGCCGCCCTGGAGAGCCTGCTGGACGAGGACCGCGCGGACTACCTGGAGAAGGGCTGACGGCTGGTGCCCGCAGGCCGCGGGGGCGGTCGCCGGTGGTCGCCGTGACGGGGCCGCCCCTCGGGCCCCTGCAGGCAAGGAGCCTGACATCACGTCAGCTGTGGTGTGCCGAGGGCGTCGTGTCGCAGTGGCCCGCGCTCGACCACGACGTGCCGCGCAGGCGCCCCGGCCCCGGTGCCCCTGGGTGCCGCAGCGCGGAGGGGGACACAGGTGCGGCGCGTCCACGACGGTGACACCCCCGCCCGGACGGCCGCCCGCGCCGGCCGCACCTGGCCCCCGAACGCGGTCGTGATCCGCGCCGCCCGAACGCGGCCGTCCACGCCACCCCGAGTGCGGCCCCCCGCCTGCCCCGGGCGCGCCACGCCCCTCGCGCTGCCGGGGCCCCGCCGTGGCCCCGACCCACGCAGCCGGGCCCCGCGGGATCCACCCGCGGGGCCCCGCCGTATAGCGTGGAGGGGCCACCCGCACCACCACCCCGTGAGGAAGCACCAGCCCCATGACCCGCGTGATCGCCGGAGCGGCCGGCGGCCGCCGTCTGGCCGTACCGCCCGGCCAGGGCACCCGTCCCACCTCCGACCGTGCCAGGGAGGCCCTCTTCTCCACCTGGGAGTCGCTGCGCGGCACCCTGCACGGGGCGCGGGTGCTGGACCTGTACGGCGGCTCGGGGGCGGTGGGCCTGGAGGCGCTGTCCCGGGGCGCCGCCCACGCACTGCTGGTGGAGGCCGACGCACGAGCCGTCCGCACCATCCGGGAGAACGTCCGCACCCTGGCCCTGCCGGGCGCCGAGGTGCGGGCCGGCAAGGCCGAGCGGATCGTCGAGGGCGACGCGCCCGGGGAGCCGTACGACCTGGTCTTCCTCGACCCTCCGTACGCGGTCACCGACGGCGGACTGCGCGAGATTCTGGTCACACTGTCCACAGGGGGGTGGCTCGCGGCCGACGCGCTCGCCACCGTGGAACGCAGCACCAGAGGCGGTGAGTTCACCTGGCCGGAGGGGTTCGAACCGCTGCGCTCGCGCCGTTACGGCGAGGGCACGCTCTGGTACGGTCGCGCCGCCGCTCCGGACGGCGGAACCGTGTCGGACCGGCCGGAAACGATCGGGTAGCAGAGTCGGCCCACCCTCACGGCAGAGCCGCCGGGGCCGGAGAGCGAGGATCACGTGTTGCGCCGCGCCGTCTGTCCGGGGTCCTTCGACCCCATCACCAACGGTCACCTCGACATCATCGAGCGGGCCTCCAAGCTCTACGACGTCGTCCATGTCGCCGTCGCGATCAACAAGTCCAAGCGGGGCCTGTTCACGGTCGAGGAGCGCATCCGGATGATCGAGGAGGTCACCGCCTGCTACGGCAACGTCCAGGTGGAGTCGCACCACGGCCTGCTGGTCGACTTCTGCCGGGACCGCGGCATCCCCGCCATCGTCAAGGGCCTGCGTGCGGTCAGCGACTTCGACTACGAACTGCAGATGGCCCAGATGAACCACGGCCTCTCCGGTGTGGAGACCCTCTTCGTCCCCACCTCGCCGACCTACAGCTTCCTCTCCTCCAGCCTGGTCAAGGAGGTCGCCGCCTACGGCGGCGACGTGGGCCACCTGGTGCCCGGGCCGGTGCTGCAGCGCCTCACCAAGCGGATGGCGGAGCGCGCCGCCGAGCAGTGACCCCGCCCGGTGCGGGCGGTTTCTGCCGATGTGTCACCCGGGCTCGCCGGACCCGTTCACCCGCACCCCCGAGGTGGTCGTAGAGTTTCAACTCCCGCCCCGCCGCACCCCGGCGCACACGGAGAGACGTGAGCCACAGTGGACGTGCAGAACAAGCTCGACGACATCGTCGCGGCCATCGAGAGCGCCCGGTCCATGCCGATGTCGGCGTCGTGCGTCGTCAACCGGTCCGAGCTGCTCGGCCTGCTGCAGGAGCTCCGGGAGTCGCTCCCCTCGGAGATCTCCCAGGCCCAGGCGGTGATGGCGGACCACGAGCAGGTGGTGGCCGAGGCCCGCGCCGAGGCGGAGCGCATCATCCACGGCGCCCACGCCGAGCGCGGTTCGCTGGTCTCCGACACCGAGGTGGTGCGCCGCTCCCAGGCGGAGGCCGACCGGCTGCTGGCCGAGGCCCGCGGTGAGGCGGCGGAACTGCGCCGGGAGGCCGACGACTACGTCGACAGCAAGCTGGCCAACTTCGAGGTCGTGCTCACCAAGACGCTGGGGGCGGTCGGCCGCGGCCGGCAGAAGCTGCTCGGCCAGGGCCCGGACGCCGGCGGCGACTACGGCCAGGGCGTCTACGGCGACGGCGGTTACGGCGAGGGCGAGGACGGCGAGGAGTTCGAGCCGAGGGTCTCGCCCAGCCCCGAGGTCGACGAGTACGTGGACGTCAAGCTGGCCACCCTGGAGACGGTGCTCAGCAAGACCCTGGAGGCGGTCGGCCGCGGCCGCGACAAGCTGCTCGGCAAGCAGCCCATCGACGAGCTCGCCGCCTATCTCGCCGCTGCGGACCAGGCCCAGCAGGACAAGGACCGCGCCGCCGCGGTGGCGGCCGGTTTCGCCGCCGCCGACGCGCAGGAGGTGGCCGCCGGGACCGGCGGCGGTGAGGTCGGTCAGGCGTGGTTCCGCGACGAGGCGGGCGCCGCCCAGCAGGGCTGGGGGGAGCAGGGCGGCGGCGGGACGGCCTGGCAGCAGCCCGACCCCTATGCGGCGGCCGCCGCGGCCCAGGGCGACTACACCCAGGACTACGGGTACCAGCAGCAGGCCTGGCAGCAGCAGGACCCGTACGCGGCGCAGCAGCCCGGCTACACCGACGGCTCCGGCTACCCGGCGCAGCCCGGCTACGCCCCCCAGGAGGCGTACGGCCACGGGTACGGCTACCCCCAGCAGGCGCCCGTGCCGCAGCAGCCCGGCCTCGACGAGACCAGCTTCTTCGACACCAGCGTGATCGATGTGACGCGGCTGCGGGAGCTGGGCGGCGGGCGCTGACCCGGCCGCCCGGGCAGGCCGCTGAGGAGTGAAGTTGGGCCAGGCCCGGCCGTCCGGTATCCTGACTGCTCCGGCCTGTTCAGCGCCGGGGTTGTCGCCTGCCCCGACCCCTTCCGGGGGCGCCGCAGGGCCGCCGTCAACGTGAGCCGTATGCGTCGCGCAGGGATGCGCACGCCGTAGGAAGCAGGACATCCTGAACCGCCTCGACCACCGCGATCCCCTCGTGTTCGACACGCACGAGCTGGGCCGTCGTCCGGGTTCGATGCGCAGGGTGACCCGCACCGTCGAGGCTCCCGACGACTTCGGCATCGATGTGATCGGCGTTCCCGCCAAGAGCCCGGTCGAGCTGGACATCCGGCTGGAGTCGGTGGTGGAGGGCGTACTGGTCACCGGTACCGCCACCGCAGGCCTCGCCGGCGAGTGCGTACGCTGTCTGGAGCCCGTCGAGGACGACCTCGAGGTGGACTTCCAGGAGCTGTACTACTACCCGGAGGACGACGGCCGCATCCGCGGTGCGTCCGCCGCCGGCGCGTCCGACGAGGACGACGAGGAAGAGACTTACCGCCTGGAGGGCGACCTGTTCGACCTCCAGCCGGTGCTGCGTGACGCGGTGGTGCTCGCACTGCCGCTGCAGCCGGTGTGCCAGGACGACTGCCTGGGCCTGTGCTCCGAGTGCGGAGCGCGGCTGAGCGACGACCCGGACCACCACCATGACGCCGTCGACCCCCGGTGGGCGGCACTGCAGGGACTCTCCGCCGCCCCCGGCGACGAGGGTGACGGGAACGACGAGGACAGCAACGCCCGTGAGGGCGCTGCCGAGAACCAGGAGAAGTAGCCGTGGCTGTTCCGAAGCGGAAGATGTCGCGCAGCAACACGCGCCACCGCCGTTCGCAGTGGAAGGCTGCGGTCCCGGCCCTGGTGGCGTGCGACCGCTGCCACGAGCCGAAGCTCCCGCACATCGCGTGCCCGAGCTGCGGCACCTACAACCGCCGCCAGGTCCTGTCGGTCTGATCGGCAGGAGTACGGATCGATGTCGGACGGAACCACGACCTCCCGCAAGGGCGCCTCATCCGGGGCCGAGTCCACGGACAGGGCGGCCGCGCGGCCGACCTCGACCACCTATGACGTCCTGGAAGGGCGGCTCGGGTACACACTCGAGCCCGCCCTTCTGGTACGTGCACTGACGCACCGCTCGTTCGCCTACGAGAACGGCGGCCTGCCCACCAATGAGCGCCTGGAGTTCCTGGGCGACTCGGTGCTCGGCCTCGTGGTGACCGACACCCTCTACCGGATCCACCCGGACCTCCCCGAGGGCCAGCTGGCCAAGCTGCGTGCCGCGGTGGTCAACTCCCGCGCGCTGGCCGACGTCAGCCGCGGCCTCGACCTGGGCGCCTTCATCCGCCTCGGCCGGGGCGAGGAGGGCACCGGCGGCCGCGACAAGTCGTCGATCCTGGCCGACACGCTGGAGGCCATGATCGGTGCGGTCTATCTCGACCAGGGCCTCGACGCCGCCTCCGAGCTGGTGCACCGGCTCTTCGACCCGCTGATCGAGGAATCCTCCAACCTCGGCGCCGGCCTGGACTGGAAGACCTCGCTGCAGGAGCTCACCGCCACGGTGGGCATCGGCGTCCCCGAGTACCTGGTCAGCGAGTCCGGCCCGGACCACGAGAAGACCTTCACCGCCACCGCCCGCGTCGGCGGCGAGGAGTACGGCACCGGCACCGGCCGCTCCAAGAAGGAGGCCGAGCAGAAGGCCGCGCAGAGCGCCTGGCACGGCATCCGGGAGAAGTACGGCGTGGAGACCCCCTCCGGCGGCACCGCGCCCACCGCCTGAGGACGGTCGCGACCACCCATGCCCGAGCTGCCCGAGGTCGAGGTCGTCCGGCGGGGCCTGGAACGCTGGGTCAGCGGCCGGGCCATAGCCGAGGTGCAGGTGCTGCATCCGCGTGCCGTCCGCCGCCACCTCGCCGGTCCCGTCGACTTCGCCGCCCGGCTCACCGGCCGCACCTTCGGCCCCGCACACCGCCGCGGCAAGTACCTCTGGCTGCCCCTGGACGGCACCGGCTGCTCACTGCTCGGCCACCTCGGGATGAGCGGCCAGCTGCTGGTGCAGCCCCCCGACGCGCCGGACGAGACCCATCTGCGGGTACGGCTGCGGTTCAGCGACGGCGGCCGGGAACTGCGCTTCGTCGACCAGCGCACCTTCGGCGGCCTCACCGTGCACCCGGCCGAGCCCGGCGACCCGGAGGCCACCCCGCTGGCCATCGCCCACATCGCCCGGGACCCGCTGGACGCCCGCTTCGACGACGAGGCCTTCCACACCGCGCTGCGCCGCCGCCGGACCACCGTCAAGCGGGCGCTGCTGGACCAGAGCCTGATCAGCGGTGTCGGCAACATCTACGCCGACGAGGCGCTGTGGCGCGCCCGGCTGCACTACGACCGTCCCACGGCCACGCTGACCCGTCCGCAGACCGCGCTGCTGCTGCAGTCGGTGCGGGAGGTGATGGCGGCCGCGCTGGCCGTCGGCGGGACCAGCTTCGACAGCCTGTATGTCAACGTCAACGGTGAGAGCGGCTACTTCTCCCGGGAGCTGGACGCCTACGGCCGCCGCGACGAGCCGTGCCGCCGCTGCGGCACCCCGATCAGCCGCGACCCCTGGATGAACCGCTCCAGCTACTTCTGCCCCCGCTGCCAGCGCCGCCCGCGCCTGCGCTGACCGGGATCCGCCGCCGTCGGCCTCCAGCCCACCGGACGCCCCCGGCCGTCACCGCCCCGCCCGCCGTCCCCGCTGCGGGCCCGCCACGGGCACAGCCGCCCCGGCCCGCTCCCGGGGAGGGCCGAGGGGACGTCACCGGGCGTCCGACCGCCGCCTGCTCAGAAGCCGAAGTCCTGCGTCCACCAGGGGCCGCCGGTGCCCTCGTGGACCCCGACGCCGAGCTTCTTGTAGTCGCAGTTGAGGATGTTGGCCCGGTGGCCCGGGCTGTTCATCCAGGCGTCCATGACCTCCGCGGGCGTCTGCTGCCCGCGGGCGATGTTCTCCCCGCCCAGGTAGCCGATGCCGGCCGCGGTCGCCCGGTCCCAGGGGCTCTTCCCGTCCGGGTCGGTGTGGTCGAAGAAGCCACGGGCGGCCATGTCGTCGCTGAAGTCACCGGCCAGTTCGGCGAGGGCGGGGTCGGCGACCAGCGGTCCGCAGCCGGCCTTGGCCCGCTCCTGGTTGACCAGGGTGAGCACGGCGGCCCGCACCACGGCGTCGGTGTCCGCCGACCTGCCGGGGGCGGCGGTGGCGGT
>NZ_LIQR01000316.1 GCF_001418575.1 Peterkaempfera griseoplana | reverse complement strand
ATCCAGCAGCGGGCCGGCGTCGGCCAGGGCAGCATGTACCACCACTTCGGCAGCAAGGCCGAGTTGGCGCTGACGGCCGTCCGCCGCAGCGCCGAGCAGCAGCGCGCCACGGCCGAGGCCGTGCTCTCCGCCCCGGGCACCGCCGTGGAGCGGATCGGCGCCTATCTGCTGCGCGAGCGGCAGGTCCTGCGCGGCTGCCCCGTGGGCCGCCTCGCCCAGGACCCCGACATCGTCGCCGACGCCGCGCTGCGGCAGCCGCTGGAGGAGACCTTCGCCTGGCTGCAGGCCCGGATCGCCGACGTGCTGGCCGAGGGGCTGGCGCGGGGCGAGTTCCGCTCACCGCTGGACCCGGCCGAAACCGCGTCCGCCGTCGTCGCGGTGGTGCAGGGCGGCTATGTGCTGGCCCGCTCCGCGGACTCCGCAGAGCCGTTCGACCGCGCGGTCAGCGGGGCGCTCGCCCTGCTGGCCGCCCACAACTGAGGGGGAACCAGGACATGCATGCCATGCAGTACGAGATCACCCTGCCCGCCGACTACGACATGGGGATCATCCACCAGCGGGTGGCCCGCCGCGGGCATCTGCTGGACGACTTCGCCGGCCTCGGACTCAAGGCCTACTGCGTCCGGGAACGCGGCGTCGACGGCTCACCGGTCAACCAGTACGCACCCTTCTATCTGTGGACCGCCCCCGAGGGGATGAACCGCTTCCTGTGGGGACCCGGATTCGGCGGCATCCGCGAGGACTTCGGCCGTCCGGTGGTGCAGCACTGGACCGGGCTGGGCTTCCACCGCGGCCCGGCATGGGGCGGGACGCCCAGGGCCGCCGCCCGGCAGGCCGTACCGGTCTCGGCAGACGCCGATCCGGCCCGGCTCGTCGAGGAGGCGCTGAACGCCCAGGCGAAGCAGTCGGACAGCGACGGGCTGCACTCCTCGGCGCTGGCGGTCGACCCGAGGACCTGGGAGCTGCTGCACTTCACCCTCTGGGCGGAGACGATCCCGGACGACCTGGCGGGAGCCCGCTATGCGGTGCACCACCTCTCCACCCCGGAGGCGGACACGCTGGCGGTCGGCAGACACTGGTGAGCGGGGGCGCCCCGGAGCGGGCCGCCGCTGGTCGCACCCCGGCCGTGGCGAGGTACGTCGGGCCTGCGTGACACTCCGTCAACCCTGTACGGGCGAACAGAGCGCGACCGGATGCGCTGGACCTCCGCAGGGGCCGTCGAGCCTGCCCGGCCCACCGCCCCAGGCGTCGCTGACGGCGATCCGTGCGGGACGGCGGCCCGGCACGAGCAGTCCGCCGCCCCACGGCGACGGTGAGCCCGCTCGACGGCCGTCACCGGCCGTCGTCGGCCGCCCCTGGACCGGCCTCCGCGAGCACCCGGCGACCAACGGTGTGGCCATCCGGCGCAACCGGCGACGGTGATGGACGGCGCCCGGCACTCCAGCCCTGGGTCTTGATCATGAGTGCTGAAGGGTCCGGCGCCGACAGTGGCTGCCACGAGCACGGGCCCTGGGGCCGTCAGCGCCGGCCCGGCCAGCCGAGCCGGGGGGCCGAGCCCGAGAAGCCCGGAGGGGTTCGGGGTCGGCGATGGCGTACGGCCGCGTACGACTGGTCGGGGCGGGGCGATCAAGCGGCGCCGGAGGGAGCTCCCGGACGGCGCGCCCGGTTTCCACGAGTGCACCGGGTCGGCCCGGAGCCGTAGCTGACGGCCGCCAGGACGATGTCTCGGCCAAGGCGATGACCGTCCGGCGCCGGCGCTGGTCGCGAGCGTGGTGCGGGCGTCAGAGGTCGTCGCGGCGACCGCCGGGCAGCACCGCCTCCACCCGATCGGCCTCCATCAGCTCACCCAGCATCGCGGCGGTCGCGGCGGCGACCTCCCGCAGCACGTCCCCGGACGCCTCGCCGTCCTCGAACGCTCGCCGAACCGTGCGCGCGAGCAGGTCAGCACGCTCGGCGCGGTCGCCCTCCGCGCGCAGAAAGCCCTCGAACACGGCCTGGTAGGCGAACGCGACCTCATCGACCGTCAGATCGCCCCGCAGGAGGCCGTGCTCGGCGAGCAGTCCGACGTACCCGCGCGAGGTGGCGGTGTGCCGGTCCTCGCGGGCGGTGTCGGGTGCGGCACTGAGCCTGCCGAGCAGTTCCGGGTCGCCCAGGAGGAGGCCCTGCAGCAGCGGCCGGTCCGTGATGGCCAGGAAGTACGCCCGTGCGAACCGGTGCAGCAGGCAGGTCGCCGGTTCCTGCTCCAGCTGCTTCCGCAGGTCACCGATCGCGTGGAGCACCTCGCGCGCGAAGACCGCGCCGAACAACTGCTCCCGGCTCTTCCAGTGCAGGTAGACGGTGCCCTTGCCGATGCCTGCACCGGCGGCGACGTCGTCGATGGAGACCTTCCGCCTGCCGTGCCGGAGCAGCAGCTCCGCGGTCGTGTCGAGGATCCGTGCGGCGCGCTCGGCGCGCTGCTGAGGATCGCGGAGGGGGCCGGTGTTCGCGCTCACGAGGCCACCGTATGACCGAATGCGAAATTCGGTCAACTACCGCTGAGTTTGTTGACTGATTTTTCAATCCGGTCATACAGTCACTGCGGATCACCGGTCACCCCATCGACAGGAGCACGGCCATGACCTCCAGAACCCGTCCCACCGTCCTGATCTCCGGCGCCGGGATCGCCGGCACGACCCTGGCCTTCTGGCTGGCCCGGCACGGCTTCCGGCCCACCGTCGTCGAGCGCGCAGCCGGCCTGCGCTCCAGCGGCAACCCGATCGACGTGCGCGGTCCGGCCGTGGCGGTGGCCGAGGCGATGGGCGTGATGCCGCAACTGAGGCGTGCGGCGACCGAAGTGACGGCACTGAGCTTCGTCAACCGCTCCGGCCGCGAGGTGGGCCGGGTCAACATGCGGGCCCTGCAACGGGCCTCCGCAGCGAGGACGTGGAGGTCACCCGCTCCGACCTGGCGGCGATCCTGTACGAGACGAGCCGGCAGTCCGCGGAGTTCGTCTTCGGCGACACCATGACCGCGATCAGCCAGGACGACAGCGGCGTGGACGTCACGTTCGAGCAGACCGCGCCGCGCCGGTTCGACCTGGTCGTCGGGGCCGACGGGCTGCACTCGACGACCCGTCAGCTGGCTTTCGGGCCCGAGTCGGAGTTCATCCGGCACATGGGACTCTATGTGGCGACCATGCCGCTCGACGGCCCGGCCGACTCCCGGCGCGACATCGTCCTCCACAACACCCCCGGCCGGATGGCCTCCCTCCACCCGGTGCACGGACGCGCCCTGGCCGCGTTCATCTTCCGCCACCCGCAGATCGACGACTTCGACCACCGCGACCTGGATCAGCACCGCCGCATCCTGGCCGCCGCGTACCAGGGCGCCGGCTGGCGCGTCCCAGAGCTGCTCGAGAAGGTCCGCACAGCCGGGGACCTGTGGCTGGACTCCGTCAGCCAGGCCCGGATGGACTCCTGGTCCACCGGCCGCGTCACGCTGCTGGGTGACGCCGCGTCATCGGTGTCCCTGTTCGGTGACGGCTCCACCCTTGCGATGGCGGGCGCCCACACCCTGGGCGAGGAGCTGGCCGCCTCCCCGGCCGACCCGCGGGCGGCCCTGTCCCGCTACGAGGCCCGGCACCGAACGCTGGTCGACCCGCGACAGGGCAATGTCGCCGCGGCTGCCGCACTGATGGTGCCGGCGACCCGGACAGGTGTCGCCCTCCGCAATGCGGCCACCCGCCTGTGGCCCGCAGCGGCCGCCGCCTCCTGGCTCCGGACCCGGATCGCCCCCCGCCCCGCCGCGGTCGCTGCGTGACCTGCCCCTCCGTCCGGCCGGCTGCCGGTGACGGTCGCCACGTGGCCACTGATCCCGGGAAGCCACTGTTCGCGGACTTCGCCACGAAGGCGGGGGCCGGACGGGAGCGCGTTCGGGAGTCCGCGCCGCGGGGGCTCGACACCGCAGTGCGCAGGACGTCGCCGACGGGACACCCGGCCGCGGCCTCTGTCGCCGCACCCGGTCGTTGGGAAAGGATTGCGGCATGGACATGGATCTGAACGCTGCCGTCACGTTCGTCTCGACCCATGGGCGCATTCTGGAACGGCGTCGGATGCAGCTGCTCCTCGGCGACGGCACGGCGGAGGACGTGCTCACCGCGCTCGACGCCTACCGGACCGCGGACGGCGGCTACGGCTGGGGACTTGAGCCCGACCTGCGGTCGACGACCAGCCAGCCCGTCGCGGCCATGCACGCCCTGGAGGTGCTCGCCGAGGTGCGGGACACCAAGAGCCGGCGGGCACCCGAGCTGCTCGACTGGCTGGCCGGCCACACGTTCCCCGACGGCGGCGTGCCGTTCGCACTGCCCTGCTCGGACACCGCCGGGAGCGCGGGGCACTGGGTGGCCGCCGACTCGACCGCCTCGTCGCTGATGATGACCGCGCAACTGGCGGCCCAGGCGCACCGGCTGGCCCGCTACCGGACCGATGTCGCCGAGCACCCGTGGCTCGCTCCGGCCACCGCCTACTGCCTGGACCGGATCGAGCAGACCACGTCGCCGCACGCCTACGAGCTGATGTTCGTGCTGCGTTTCCTCGACGCGGCGGCCGAGCGGACACCGCGGGCCCGGCCGCTGCTCGAGCGGTTCAGCGGCTACGTCACCAAGGACGGCCCGCACCCGGTCACCGGCGGCGCCGAGGGGGAGGTGCTGCACCTGCTCGATTTCACCCCGTACGGCGACGCACCGTCGCGCGTGGTGTTCCCGGCCGAGGCCGTGGCCGCGGACCGTGACCGTCTGGCGTCCCAGCAGCAGCCGGACGGCGGCTGGCAGGTCAGCTTCGACTCCCACAGCCCGGCCGGCGCCCTCGAGTGGCGCGGCTACACGACAGTTCAGTCGGTCACCGTACTGCGGAACGGCCGCCTGTGACCGGCCTCTTCGAAAGCCATGCCGGGCTCAGCTCCGTGATCTCGATGGTGCCGGACGGCCCACTCCTGGTACTGGTAGGCCGAGGACCGGGCTCGGTGGCGGCGTCACCCGTCGGACCGACCGAGCTGATGGGCGTCGCTGCACGGCACCTTCAGCGTGGCTCACAACCGTGAGGTGCGGAACCGCGCGCCGGGGCTGAGCGTCCATGGGCCATGACTGAGAGAGCTGGACACTTCATCCTCGCCCTCGCACTGGCCGCCGGGTTGCTCACCGGCTGTGCCCAGGCCGGCGAGGACGCAGACGTGGTCCGGGCGACACCGTCCGGCCGGACGATTCCCTTCGACCTCTACACCCATTGCGGAATCGACGAGGCCCGTATCGGGTCGACGTACTTCGAAGCGGAGACTCCGCTCTCCGACGGCTCGGGAAACCCGCCCCCGGGGTGGAACAACCCCACCCAGCACGGCACGATGACCTTGAAGTCCGAGACGGAGGCCCTCTTCACCGACAGCGCCGGCCACAAGGTGAAGTTCCGTGCCCGGCCAGGCGCGAGCGCCCCCAAGCGCATCTGCAGTTAGGGTGTTTCAGAAGTAGATCAAGGTCATGTGGTGATGCTCCATGGCGGGCCCGGGCGGACCAGCCGTTCAGATGACGTTGAAGCCTCGGGCGGCGTCATAGATGTCGGCATCCACGACGTAGATGACATTCGTGGTCACGAGGAAACGGACCATGGCTCCTTCCAGCCAGCTGGACCGCGTGAGGTCGTCATTCGTGAAGGCGAGGTGGGTGGAGGGGCCGTAGGGGTCGTTGGCGACTCGATCGACGAGGCGTTTGAGGGTCCGGCGATCATCGGGCGGGAGGTAGTCGCGTAGCCGGGCCGCTCGCTCAGTGAACTCAACACGGCGCTTCATGATCGCCGGAGTATAGGTCGACACGCACGATGCGGTCATCGAATTTTTCGAGCGAGGGTTGGGAGAGGGAAGTCGGATGGGCCAACTTCCTGCGCGGTGGTGTTCGCTGGGCACATCTTCGAAGGTGCGCATCACAACCACTCGTTGATGGCTGCGACCAGCACGGTCGCTTCGAAGCGGACCGCGAGTTCGTCGTATCTCGTGGCCGCCGCGCGGTGGCGCTTGAGACGGGCGATGCCGCACTCTACGGCATGACGCTCACGGCAGTCGGCGTTGTCGAACTTCGGCGGCCGGCCCCCCGTGTCCGTCGGCGCGGACGACGGAAGGCACGGACAGGCATGGCCGGGGTGATCGGACGGGCCCAGGGGGCAGCCGCGGACCTGGTGCTCATGGAGACCCGTGCGTGGGCCTGTGGCCGCAGGAAATCCGTTCGAGGAGCCCGGGAAATCCCCCGCGGAAATTCCGCGGAGGACCCGGGCTCCCATCTTTCCGTGAACAATCGGCGGACGGTCTCGCGGATTCCCCGCCGCGCCGCGTGACGCGTTCGTCCGCACGACTCCGCCAGTCGCCGCGCGTACCGGGAGCCCGGCGCCCACGGGCCGCCGCAGGGCCGGGCCTGACCGGGACTCAGTGCGCCACGCTGGAGGAACTCGCAGGCCGGCAGGTGTCGGGGGCGTCGTGGTGGTGTCCGGCGAGCCAGAGACCGGCCAGGAGGCCCGCGACCGCCAGGACCTTGTGCCGGTTCTTCTTCCACCAGGACGGCGACCCCGCCGCCATGAAACGCAGTTGGGTGTACTCCGGGTGCTCGCGCGGCGGCGCGTCCTTGAACATTCCCATCGCTGGTGAACCTCCTTTCACCGTGAGGAGATTCATGACCATACGCCAGGCCGTCACTTGATCGCCCGAATTAAATACGGCTCGCCCTGTCCCCGTGACACGGCCGCCACCGGCGTCGCGGATCGCGTACGAGGGGCCTTTCCGCGTGCCCGTCCTGCGCTCACGGACCGCCTACGACCTTCAGCCCTCGTGACCGACCACGTAGCCGGACGGTGCCAGCGTGCGGACGACATCGAACTCGTTGCCCTCGGGGTCGGCCATCACCACCCAGCTCCGGCCGGGGCCCTGGCCCACGTCCACCGTGGCGGCGCCGAGGCCGAGCAGCCTGGCCACCTCTTCGTCGGTACTGCCGTCGATCGGGCTGACGTCGAGGTGGAGACGGTTCTTCACGGTCTTGCCCTCGGGCACCTGGATGAACATCAGAGTGGGCGGCATCTGGCGGGCCCGGACCTCCTCGACGGTCGGCACCCAGGATCCGATCTCGACCATGTCCTCGCCCCGGTCGATCACCTTGAAGCCCAGGACCGCGCACCAGAAGGCCGCGAGCCGCTCCGGGTCGTGGCAGTCGACAACCAACTCGGTGAACCTACTGGTCATTGCTCCCCCGGACATCGCGAACGGAGGCTCAGCCTAGAAGGTCGCGCCGCCCGTCCCGCAAGTCCGGGATCGTTACCGGACCACCACCCCTTGGAGTCGATCACCTGGTGCCGCCCCGACGCCCACTCCTGACCCGTCCCAACGGGTGCACCCAGGATGCGCGCGCATCCCGGCGGTTGTAGGAATGAGCTGGTTCGGGAGGCGCCCGGTCAGCGGCGCCCCATCTCGAGCGGAGGTATGCCATGCACACCGCAGTCGAGCCCGGCCCGCACAGCCGAACCGAACGTCACCCCAGGACACATGCGGGAAGGACACATGCGGGAAGGACGCGTGCCGGAAGGACGCGTGCCCGAAGGGTGCGCACCGCTCTCTCCGCCACGACAGCCGCGGCCCTGGCAGCAGCCCTGGGGGTCTCCGGTGCGCACGCCTCGGCCGCCAAGGCCCCGGCGCCGCCCGTGGCCGACCTGGCCTGCCGGGTGTTCGTCGAGCAGGACAACTACTCGTCCCCGCTCAACAGGCACGGCAACCGCACCTCCACCAATGAGATCAAGGGTGTCACGGTGGGTTGCTCCTCGCCGAACGGCGCCTTCGCCTCCGGCAACCGGGCCCGCAACCCCGTCCTGCTGTCGAGCAGCTACACGTCGACCGGCGGCCCCGCAGTGAACCGGGTCACCATGCTGAACCGTGACTGCACCACCATCACGCAGATCGCCAGGCTCAGGTTCACCTGGAACACCGGCGACGTGAGCGTCGGCCAGATCACCATCGACGCCAACGGCAACACGGCCTCGAAGGTCCTCAGCGGCCTGATGGCGGGCGACACCTTCACCTTCAGCGGCCCCGCGCTGCCGAGGACCGACTCATACGTCACCTATCTGGGCTCGTGCAGCACCGCCAACCCCGGCGGTGAGGCGGACGGTTTCATCTTCAACGCCTGGCTGCCCGGTGGGACCGGTTCGGCGGGCAACGAGATCGGCCTCACCTTCACCCGCCCATGACCCGTCTCGGGCACCGGGGCCGACCCGGCCGGCACTGGTCGGGTCGGCCCCGGTCCCGGTCCCGTCAGACGTCGGCCCGGACGATGGTCCAGGGGCGCATCAGGTCGTCGTCCTCGTGTTCAAGGAGGTGGCAGTGGTGGATGTACGTCGCCGGCAACGTGGCCCCGCTGCCCGGAATCGACGCGATCGCAGCCGTGGGCGGCGTGAAGTCCTGGACGATGATCCTGGTCACCGCTTCCGCATAGGCCTTGACCGTGTCCTTGTTGGACCGCGCCTCGTCCGGGTCCGGCGGAATCGGTGGACCGGTGAAGTAGTTCGCCAGTACCGGCAGGTCCTCCGGCTTGCGGCCGCCGTTGATCCACTTCTCGTAGTCCGCCTGGTAGCCGGCTGCGTCGATCGGTTGCCGGTTCAGCACCTGGAAGTTGACGAGGTGGACATGCATCGGGTGGGCGTCGTGGTTGGGGTTGACGTACTCCCAGATCTCGGATGAGCCCACCGTGATGAAGTCCTGGGACGGCTCCATGAACGGGAGCGCGTTGAACGTCATGGTTCCGAAGAGCTGGTGCTGGTAGACGACCCATTCGCGCCGACGGGTGTGCGGCTGCGGTTCGACGGCTGCGACCGCCGGCAGCTTGAGCGTTCTGGGCGGGGTCGTCCTGTCCGGGCCTCCGGAGAGCGGTTCGGTGACCTGGAACTGCATGATCTCGGAGATCTCCGGGCCGAGGCCCGGCATGCCGGGGTAGTGGACCGGCGCGTTGTAGTTGGTCAAGGTGACGTTGGTGCCCATGGGCAGCCCGCTGAAGTCGACGATCAGGTCGTACCGCTCGGCCGGCGCGATCAGGAAGTTCAGCATCTGCAGCGGAGCCCGGAAACCGCTGTCCGTGCCGATCAGCCAGAACGGCAGGGTGGGCTGCGGCAGTACGTCCCTGGGGACCTCGAACCTCAGCCGCCAGAACCGCTCGTTCGACGCGTTGAGCACGCGCAGCCGGTAGCGTCGCGGCTCGACGGCCAGGAAGGGGTACGCCTTCCCGTTGACGACCGGGGTGTCCTCACCCTCCCTGTCGGTCATGGTGTAGGCGAGCGAGCCGTCCCGGTGGAAGGTCCGGTCCTGCAGGATGAGGGGAACCTCGAATTCGCCCTGCGGCAGGCCGAGCAGCTGGTCGGCAGGATCGCGGATGACATACAGACCGGCAAGGCCCGCATAGACGTTGACGCTGGTCATCCCCATGCCGTGATCGTGGTACCAGAGCATGCACGAGCGGTCGTGGTTGGTGTAGCCGCATATCGCTTCGTTGGGCTTGACCCGACTCGGGTCCAGGGTGCTGTAGCCCTCGGCGTGGTAGCCGTCGGGGCTGTACGACTGCAACGGCATGCCGTCGGACTGCGGCGCCGTGAAACCGCCGTGCTGATGCACGACGTTCCACACGTTGATGTGCGAGGGAAAGGGCTGCTTGCTCTTGTAGGGAGGCGGAGGGGTGGGGGTGAGCTGGGGGTTGCCGCTGCGGATGCCGTCGATCACGGACTGGAAGAGATGCGTGGTCGGCAGCTCGTTGCGGTACTTGACGACCGTCGGGTGGCCCGTGGTGACCTCGAGGGTCGGCCCGAGGTAGCCCATGCCGATCGGCTGCTGCGAATCGTGCGGGTCCGCGGCCCAGTAGCCCCACACGGTCGCCGGCCCGAGATCCCGGTGGAAGCGCCAGGAGCCCTGCCGCATGGTGATCTCGTAGTAGTCGGCGCCGGGATGGACGGCCGGGTCCGGGACGGCCGTCTTCGGCCTGGGCAGCGGGTCGACGTACTTCTTCAGTGGAGGCGTCTGCGGCACCGGGGTGTCCGAGGTCCCCGGCCCGTGGGCCGGCGTCGCGTGGGCCCGTGGTCCCAGAGCACTTCCCGGAAGCACGGCCGCACCTCCGACGGCACCGGCAATGAGGAATTTCCTTCGCCCAACCATCGTCTTCAGCCTTCCATCGCCTCATGTGACGTTCGGGGACACGGGCCGTTTCGGAACTCCGCCGCAGCACCCCGGTCCGGTCCGGAAGCGACGTGTCGAGCCGGTCCCGGCAGCACGGCGGGCGCCGGAATCACACGTCGTGCCGTTGCCGGTCGGACCTCGATCCCATCCGGAACCAGGGCCGGTGCGCACGAGCTTGTCGACGCCTCCAGGGGCAGGGAGGACCGGACGGGCATGTCATGACGTCGGCGGCAGGGCGGCACGCCGAGGGGCAGCACGGCAGCCCATGGATCCGGCCCGGCAATCCGTGTCCGCACCCGGCTCCGTAGGTCGATCAAGCCACACCCGTCCCGCACGCACAACCTGGCCGGGGTGCATTCGGGCGACCGCTGGGCGCGTCGTCAGCGCATCCGGCTGTGCCGTGCATCCACCGCTCAGGCCCTGGGCGACCTGCGGGGGCGGGCGACAGCCGGACGGGCAGGCGGTCCCTAGCCGTGGCGGGTGGCCACCACCGTGCTGAGGTCGGGGGCCAGGCGCAGTTCGGCGGCCCGCAGGCCGGGGTGGCCGAGCCAGTGCATCCGGGCGAGATCGGGCTGACCGGCGTGGAGTGGCGGCCAGCCGTCGGCCGGGGTGAAGTCGTCCACCACCAGCGTCCCGCCCGGGGCCAGCAGCAGTGCGGGGTCGGCGGGCAGATCCGTCTTGCCCTGGCCGCCGCCGTCGAGCACCAGCAGGTCGAACGGCCCATGTTCGGTGATCTGCTGCCAGTCGCCGTGCAGGACCCGTACCTGCGGATGGCCGGCGAACAGCTCCGCGGCCAGCCGGGCCCGCCGGGGGTCGCGCTCCACACTGAGCAGGCGGACGCCCTCGCGGGCGCCCGAAGCCAGCCAGGCCAGCCCCACCCCGAGCCCGGTGCCGGTCTCGCCGATCAGCCCCGGGGCCCCCGCCGCGAGAGCGTGCAGCAGGCGGCCCTGCTCGGGACGGCAGCAGTGGGCGAACCCGTCCTCACGGGCGATGTGCAGGGCCCGTTCGACCAGCGGCGGCAGATCGCGGACGCCGTCGTAGGCGTCGGTTCCGGCGAGTGACATGGCGTCATTCTGGACCCTGCGGCGCCCGGCCGGCGACAACGTGCGGCGCTCAGGAATGAGCGGCCGCCCACGGACGCTGAAGGCGGTGAGGCCGGCGCACGGAGAGGGAGGACGACATGAGCACTGCGGACACCGAGGACCGGCGGGGAGGTCACACCGAGGGGGCGCAGACCGCAGCGGGCGGGGCGGCGGCGGTGGCCGCGCTGGTGACCGCGTGCGGACGGCGGATCGCCGTGGCCCCGCTCTGCATCGGCGGCTCCGCCGGACCGTTCGCCCGGATCGCGCTGGACGTCGGGCCGGAGCGCGACGGCTTCTCCCGGGCCTGGGCGGGGCTGAGTCCGCTGGAGGCGCGACGGCTCGCAGCGCTGCTGCTGGACCAGGCGGCGTACGCGGAGCAGCTGGCCGGGTCGCGGGCCTGACGGGTCCGTCGGCCGCCGCGGACCCCTGCCGTCCGCGTGGATGGCAGAGTGGGCGCGTGCTTCAGACTTCGGCGCGGCTGCTGCGGCTGCTCTCCCTGCTCCAGACCCGGCCGGACTGGACCGGTCCGGAACTCGGCCGGCGGCTGGAGGTGACGGCGCGCACGGTCCGGCGTGATGTGGACCGGCTGCGCGAGCTGGGCTATCCGGTGCACGCCACCCCGGGGGCCGCGGGCGGTTACCGGCTCGGGGCGGGGGCCGCGCTGCCGCCGCTGCTGCTGGACGACGAGGAGGCCGTCGCGGTCGCCGTCGGCCTGCGAATGGCCGCGGGCGGCGCGGTCGCGGGGACCGCGACGTCCTCGGTGCAGGCCCTGGCCAAGCTGGGGCAGGTCCTGCCGTCCCGGTTGCGGCGGCGGGTGGACGCGCTGCACAACGCCATGGAGTGGCTCACCGGGCCGAGCGGCCCGGAGGTCGACGCGGAGATGCTCGCGGTGGTCGCGGCCGCCTGCCGGGACCGGATGTGCATACGGTTCGGCTATCAGGACCACGAGGGCGTGCAGAGCCGGCGGGTGGCCGAGCCGCACCGACTGGTGTGCACCGGGCAGCGCTGGTACCTGGTGGCCTGGGACACCGCGCGGGCCGACTGGCGGAGCTTCCGGATGGACCGGGTCGCCGACCCGGTGGCGACCGGTCCCCGCTTCGAGCCGAGGGAGCTTCCGCAGGAGGCGTCCCAGTGGGTCGCACGCCGGGTGTCGACGGAGGCGTTCCGTTATCGGGCCCGGGTCACCCTGCGGGCGCCGGCCGCGGTGGTGGAGGCGCAGGCCGGTCCCACCTACATCCAGGTGGAACCGGTCGACCAGCACAGCTGTGTGCTGCGCACCGGGTCGAACTCGCTGGACGACCTGGCGGCCCGGCTCACCCGCCTCGGGGTGGACTTCGAGGTGCACGAGCCGCCGGAGCTGGCGGACCACCTCCGGATGCTCGCAGCGCGGCTCAGCCGCTCGGTGGGCGGCGGCACGGAGAGCTGACCGACCGTCAGCTGCTCCGCGCGGCGGGGGAACGACCCGGTGAGCGGTCGAGCAGGGCGCGCAGCACGGCGATCCGGTTGGTGGTGAGCGAGACGACCCCGGTGCGCAGCACGCGTGCCATGGTGCGGCGGACGTCCACGGTCCAGGCGCTCACCTGGAGTCCGGTGTGCCGGGCGTGGTCCACCAGCGCCGGGGTGACCAGCCCGAACGGCAGGTTGAGCAGTTGCGGGCGCAGTTCGGCCAGCAGCTGCCGCGGCGGGGTGCGAGGGGTGCGCCAGGTGAGGGAGACCTCGGCGGAGGGTGCGTGGTCGCGTACCGCGAACATGGCGGAGGGCGGTCCGCAGTAGGCGACCCGGTCCGCGGCTCCGAGCCGGTGCACCTCCGCGCAGGTGGCCGCCACGGGACCGGCGTCATCCAGGTCGATCATGAGCAGGGGCGTCCGCCCGGCGTGGGTCCTGGGCGCGGCTGCGACCGCCTCCAGTGCCTGCGCCAGGGTGGGCACCCGGTGCGGGGCTCCGGGGCCGCCGAGGCGGTGCAGCTCCGCGGCGGTGAGGTCGGCGAGCGGCCGGGCGATGCCCCAGAGCCGCCGGAGGGTGGGGTCGTGCAGCAGGACGGGTACGCCGTCGCGGGTGAGGCGTACGTCGACCTCGACCGCGTCGGCTCCGGCGGCCAGGGCGGAGCGGATCGACGGGAGGGTGTTCTCCCGGTGGCGGTAGGGGTCGCCGCGGTGGGCGACGGCTCGCGGCGGGTGGAGGTGCACGGCCGGCCCTCAGCCGCGCTCGACGACGACGTTGGTGGACTTCACCACGGCGACGGCCGGGGCGCCGGGCTCCAGCGCGAGTTCCTCGGCCGACTCCCGGCTGATCAGCGAGACCACCCGGAAGGGGCCGGCCTGGATCTCCACCTGGGCGGCCACGTCTCCAAGGATCACCTCGGTGACGATGCCGCGGAAGCGGTTGCGGGCCGAGGACGGCAGACCGGCGGCCGCGGCGTTCTCCGGACGGGCGAGCTCGCGGGCGAACGCGGCCAGCCTGGCCCCGGGGACGATGCGGTGGCCGTGTTCGTCGCGCTCCGCGGCGAGGCGTCCCGCGTCCACCCACCGGCGCATGGTGTCGGCGCTGACGCCGAGCATGGCCGCCGCCTCTCCGATCCGGTAGCTGTTCACCGGCCGGTCGGACTGACCCATCTGGCTCCTCCTGAGCATCGCTGTGATCAGCGCCATCCTGCCTCATGGCCCACTCGGGAGGGTGCATCTCGTACCGGAGATTAAGCTGCTATTCAGGTCGAAGTTCGACGATTCGGACACATGACCGCCCGCTACGGACGCAGGGAGTCAGGGAATGAGCCAGGACCAGGGTGCGGGGGACGCCTTCCGGAGCGATGTGGCACCGCCGCCGCGGCCACGGCCGACCGCCGCTCAGCTGTGCGGCCGGACCGCCTTCGGCATAGCCGTCATATCCGGGCTGGTGACCTCCGTGGTCCTGGGCACCCCCGCCCTGCAGGCGGGCGAGGCCGGACACACCGGCACCGGCGCGGGCCATGCGGCGGCGGATGCCGCCGGCCGCTGACGCCGACGCCTCGCATCGGTTCCGCCGCTCACGGATGGAGCCGCTCGCGGATGGAGCCACCCACGGGTTCCGCCACTGATGTGTTCCGCCGCAGCCGGCCTCAGCTGTGGCGGCTTCCGCCGCTGCAGCCTTCGGCGCTCGGGGTCTCGCCGCCCAGGGCTTCGGTACCGGCGGACTCCACACCGGCGGCTCTCCGCCGCGTCCGGCCTCGACACCGGACGGCCGCCACCGCGGCCGGCACCGGCCCGGCGGTCAGGGACCGCCGAAGAGATCCTCGTGGACCGCGTCCAGCGCGATGAGCACGGCCCCGCCGAGCACCGCGCTGCCGCTGACCGTGCCCGCGCGCACCTCGGTGCGCAGCGGTGAGAGACCGGCGAGCCGCCGGCCCACCCGGTCCGCCAGTGCGGTTCCCCCGGCGGTTCCGACCTCACCGCCGAGGACGACACACCCCGGGTCCAGGACGACACAGATCGCTGCGGCGCCCAGCGCCACCCGTTCGGCCAGCACGTCGAGGAAGGCCGCACCGTCCTCCCCCGCGGCGAGCGCGGCGCGTACGGCGGCCTCCGCGGCCGGGGCGTCGTCGGCGGCCGGAGCGGGCAGGCCGTGCTCCCGGGCGAGGGCGCAGACGGCGGCGCTGCCGGCCAGGCCGTGGAAGCCTCCGTCGCATCCGGTGGCGGTGGGCAGCATCGAGGTGCCGGGGACGGGCAGGAAGCCGATCTCCCCGGTGCCGCCGGAGGCGCCGCGGCGCAGCCGGCCGTCGAGCACGGCCGCCGCCCCGACGCTGTGGCCCAGCCAGAGCAGGACGAAGGTGTCGCGGTCCCGGGCGGAGCCCAGTCGCCGCTCGGCGATACCGGCCAGGTTGACCTCGTTCTCCAGCAGTACCGGCACGCCCAGCTGTTCGCGCAGCGCACGGACCAGGTCGGCGTGCCAGCGGGGCAGGCCGCCGGTGTGGCTGAGTTCGCCGTTGGCGGGGTCGACCAGGCCAGGGGCGCCGACCGCGATGGTGTGCAGGGTGTCGGCGCCGGCCCTGCGGGTGGCTTCGGCGAGGGCGCGCACGGCGTCGTCGACCAGTGCGGCGGAGGGGGTGCCGGGTTCGGCGGGGAGCTGGGCTGTGGCACGGGTACGGCCGGTGAGGTCGGCGACGGTGATGGTGACCCCGACGGTGCGCACGTCCACGCCGGCGATGTGGGCACGGTCGGCGACCAGTCCGTAGAGGCGGGCGTTGGGTCCGCGCCGGGCCGCCCCCGACTCCCCCACGACCGTGACCAGTCCGCTGCGCTGAAGGCGTTCCAGCAGGTCGGCGACGGTCGGCCGGGAGAGTCCGGTGAGTTCCTTCAGCTGGGTGGCGGTGAGCGGGCCCTGCTCCAGGAGCAGGCCGAGGGCCAGCCGGTCGTTGATGGCGCGGGCTGTGCTCGGGGTGGCCGTGCGCGCGGTGGTCATGGAGCCAGATCCTCCCAGACGGGTCGCGAGGTTTTCTATCAGGGTCCCTTCCTGATAATTTCATTGCAGTCAGGCGCCGACAACCGCCGTCCGTCGCAGGGTCGCGCACACCGCGGCGCGCCCGGGGAGGAGACACCGCATGGACCAGCCCGCCGTACGCAGAGCCAGGGTCGCCGTGGCCGTGGTGTTCGCCCTGCACGGAGCCGTCCAGGGCAGCTTCGCCACCCGCATCCCCTGGGTGCAGGAGCGGCTGGACCTCAGCTCCGGGCAGCTCGGCCTGGCGCTGATGATGCCCGCGCTCGGCGCCTCGCTGTCGATGCCGCTGGCCGGCCGGATCGTCTACCGCTACGGCGGACGCGCGGCGGTACGCGGACTGCTGGCGCTGTGGTGCGCCTGCCTGGCACTGCCCGCCGCCGCACCGGGGCTGCTCTGGCTCGGCGGCGCACTGCTGCTCTTCGGCGCCACGGCGGGCATGGCCGATGTGGCGATGAACGCCCAGGGCGTGGAGGTGGAGCAGCGGCTCGGCCGGTCGATCATGTCCGGGCTGCACGGCATGTGGAGCGCCGGCGCCCTGGTCGGTTCGGGCTTCGGCGTACTGGCCGCACACTCCGGCATCGACGCCAGACTGCACCTGGGGGTGATGGCGGCGCTGCTGGTGGCGGGCGGACTGCTGGTCGGAGGGAACCTCCTGGACGTACGCCCTGCCCCCGACGAGGAGGCACCGCCGCGGTTCGCCCGGCCGCCCCGGGCGGCGCTGGCGATCGGACTGGTCGGCTTCTGCGCGATCTTCGCCGAGGGTGCCAGCTCGGACTGGTGCGCGGTCTACCTCAGGGACGTCACCGGGGCGTCGGCCGGGCTCGCCGCGGCCTGCTTCTCCGGGTTCGCCTTCACCATGGCGGGCGCCCGGATGCTCGGCGACGCGGTGGTGCGGCGACTGGGTCCGGTGCGCGCGGTGCGGCTCAGCGGTGCGATCGCGACCGCCGGCGGACTGCTGGTGGTGGTCGCACGGACCCCGGCGGTGGCGATCCCGGGCTTCGCCCTGCTCGGCGTGGGCATCGCCGTGGTGATCCCGCTGGCCTTCGCCGCAGCGGGCAAGAGCGGCCCCAACCCCAGCCAGGCCATCGCGGGCGTCGCCACCGTCACCTACACCTCCGGGCTGGTGGCACCCGCCGCCATCGGGGCCCTGGCGCAGGCCACCTCGCTCACCGTCTCCTTCGCGGTGGTGACCGCTCTGGTGGCGGCACTGATGGTGAGCGCGGGGGCGCTGCGGGCGGCCGCGGTGACCGTCACCGGCAGTGCGGCGGCAGGAACCACCGTCCCCGCTCCCGCCCCGGCCACCAGGGACTGACGGCCCGTCAGCCCGCCAGGCCCTTGACCAGGGTGGCCAGCGACCCCAGCAGCGCCAGGCCCAGCACCAGCCGCCTGGCCTGGCGGTCGCTGAGCCACTCCCCCAGCAGTCGTCCGACGACCGCGCCCCCGGCCACGCCCAGCGCCAGCAGCGTCCAGCCGGGGGAGGCCAGCCGTGGCAGGCCCTTGGCCGCCATCGAGAAGAGGTTCACCACCACGCCGTAGAACTGGGCGTTGGGGACGAACTCCCGGACCGGCCACCGGGCGTTGACCGCGTACAGGGAGAGCGCCGGACCGCCGACCCCGGCGGAGGAGTTGAGGAAGCCGCTGGCCGCCCCCGCCACCACCGCGCCTCCCCTCCCCCGCAGCGACGCCACCTGCGCCCCGGCGATCACCAGCAGCACCGCGACCGCGACCACGACGCCGATCGAGGTGAGCAGCACCCGCTCCGGAAGCCGCGCCGCGACCCAGGCCCCGGCCGGGACGGTGCAGGCGGCGGCCAGCACCAGCGGCAGCATCGCCGTCAGCCGCACCCGCCGCCAGCCCGCCCAGAGGCCGACGGCGCTGATCGCTGCGGACGCGCAGTTGGAGACCAGGACGCCCTGACCGGGCCCCACCAGCAGTGCCAGCGCCGGGGCGGTGACCAGGGCGAAGCCGATGCCGGTGAGCCGCTGCACCGAGGCACCCGCCAGCACGACCATTCCCAGCAGCAGATCAGCGGTGGTCATGGCGCGGCGGCCTCCTTGCCGACGGGGGTCGGGACGGGACCGACCGTAGGCCCGCGGCGGCGGCGCCGACCAGCGATTTCCGGGAGCGGTGGACCGGGCCGGGCGATCAGGCCGGGGGCCGCCGGGCGGCAGGCCGGCGCCAGGCAGGGTCGCGTCGGCCGGGGGCTGCGGCCGGGGTCACCGGCGGCAGGGTGCGACCGGCGGGGAGCCGCTCCGTGGTGGCACCGGCCGTACGGGGCCCGGTGCGGTACGGCGCATGCGGGCGGCCGTCAGCGGGCTGCCGCCGGAAAGTCCCTCGCCTTGATCTTCGCCATCCGGCCGTCCGGGTGGTGCCACACGACACCCTCGCAGCCGTCGGCCTCCGCGAGCGCCAGCACGGTCCTGCGGATGCCCTCGAAGGTCAGCTCCGGCACCTCGACGTCCAGGGCCCGGGCGTGCTCCACCAGCACATGGGACGTGCGTCGTTCCGGGTTGCCGTTGATCTTCGGGCCGATCAGTTCGAAGGTACCCGTGACGCCCTCGGCGGGCCCCTGGTCGCGGACCGCCTCGGCGTGGAACTTCGCAAACGGGGACTGCTCGATCGGCTCCCACCCGACGGTCCTGCCCGTGGTGGGATCGGTGGAGACCGGGACGTAACCGGCCGGTGCGGGCTTGTCGGCGCGGACTTCCCGGCGGGCCCACCAGGCGCCGTGCTCGTCAAGCTTGACGCAGGTGCCGTCGAACTTCCGCGTCGCCCGGCCTTCGCCGGCCAGCACCCAGGCGCACACCGGGTTGACCTCGTCGACGACATGGGCGGGGCGGGCGCCGAAGTCGCGGGCGAACACGGTGGGGATCTTCTTCATGGAAGCTCCTGGATCTGTGGTGGCCGGCGCCGGGCCGACGCCGAAGGGCGTGGCACGGCGTCCGGGGCGGGGGGAGGCGGGGCGTAGGCAGCATGGGCTGTCAGGGACGTCCGGCGCACCCTGTTTTCGGCGGCGCCGGACATTCCCCACCGGGGACGCACCGGGGCCGGCGCGGGCGTCCCGTCCGCCCCTCGCACCTGGCCTGCGGCCCGTGGACGGCCCATGGCCTCGTACTCACTCCGGGACGGGACGACCGGGCCCGGTCTCCACCGGGCGGGACTCGTCACGGCTGTAGGCGGACCACCCGCCGACGTGGAGTCGTCCCCGGCCAAGTCCCGCGTGTTCGAGGGTCAGCAGGTTGTGGCAGGCCGTCACCCCCGAACCGCAGTACGACACCACCTTGCGCGCGGTGCTCCGGTCCACTCCGGCGGCGGCGAAGTTGTCGCGGATCTCCCGTACGGGCAGCAGACGGCCCCGGCCGTCCAGGTTCTCCCTGCACGGCACGTTCACCGCGCCGGGGATGTGTCCCGGACGTGGGTCCACCGGATCCTGCGCCCCGGCGAAGCGGTCCCGGTTGCGGGCGTCGACGGCCAGGACATCCGGACCCACGACCTCGTCGGTCCCGGCCAGGACCTCCGTCGGCCAGGGGCGCACCGAGAAGGTGCCGCCGGCGAGCGCCGTTTCCTCCACGGTCAGGGAGCCGGGGTGCGCGTGGAGGTAGGCGTTCAGTCCGCCGTCGAGTACCGCAGCACGGCGGCCGGTGGTCCGGAGCATCCACACCAGCCTGGCCGCGATGACGCCGCCCTGGTCGTCGTAGGCCACGACGCTGTCGTCGTCCCCGATGCCCAGCTCCCGCATGCCCTCGGCGAACACCTCGGGGGTGGGCAGCGGGTTCCGTCCGCCTTCCGGCGTGGCCGGCCCGGTCAGGCAGTGGTCGAGGTCCACGAACACCGCGCCCGGCAGGTGTCCCTCCTCATAGGCGGCCCGGCCGGAACGGCCGTCCAGGTACCACCTCATGTCCGCGAGCACGACCCGGCCCGGCAGCCCGTCCAGCTCCTCGACCCGCACGAACGGCGGGAGATCCACAGGTTCACTCATGGTGCGACCCTAGCCACGCGTCCACCATGTGATCAAAAACGTCTCGCATAGCGAGATAACCTCCGCGCCCACCGGACCTTCGACCCGGCGGGGCGCGCCCATGATTTCCTTGCAAGAGCGCCCAACCAGACTAGTCTTGACGAAGCGTCAGCTCGGAAGCGATCAGACCAGCAGTCGCAGCCGGGTGGCAGCGACACCCACCCGTACCGTCTGACCCCAGAAGAGCTCCAGCGCATCCGCCTCCATACCGTCGCCGAAGGCCACCAGCCGGTCGGACCCGACGGTGACCGTCAGCCGGGAGTGCTCGGTCAGCAGTCCCTGCACCTGGGTCGTCCCGGTGGTCTGCGAAGGCCAGGCCTCGCGGACGAACCAGGCCAGTGCGGTGGCGTCCGGCGCCGGGAGGTCGAGTTCGCTGCGGCGTTCCAGCCAGGTGGAGCGGCACCAGCCGGTGGCCCCGGTGCCGGTGCCGACCAGCACTCCCGAGGAGGCCTGGGGTTCGGCGGGCCGGCCGTCGACCGCCAGCCGGTAGCGGGCGGTCTGGTGCCCGGGCTGGCCGAGGTAGATCTCGTTCAGTGCCAGCAGCCGCTGGGAGTCGTCGGCCACCGCCTCCACCATGGTGCGCTCCTCGACCCGGCCGCCGCCCGCCGGGGCGGCCGCGGCGCGCAGCAGTTCGGCGGCGTCCCCCGGGCGGTGGCGCACCAGCACGCCCGGGTTGCGGCCGGGGTCGGTGTCCACCCCGATCACCGGCTGGCCGTCGAGGTACTTGGACACGTTGGCGACCAGCCCGTCCTGGCCGACGACGGCGACGATGTCGTCCGGGGCGAAGAGGAACCGGGCCAGGTCGCCGCGTTCCACCCGGGTGCGCCGCCAGTCCAGCGGCACCGACGCGGCGACCTCGGCCAGCGCGGCCAGGGTCCGGTGGTGGCGCTGCTCGGCCTCCTCCAGCGACCGGCCCCGGGAGGTCAGGAAGAACGCGGCCTGGCCGGCGGTGCCGTGCCGGGCGACCAGTTCCTCGTACTCGGTGCGGCGGTACACGATCACCAGCCGCGGGGCCAGCGCCATCAGCTCTCGCCCGGCCCGGCGCCCAGCCGGGCCAGCAGTCCGGTGAGCAGGTCAGGGGTGAGGGTGACGCTGTCGATCCGCGGCAGGTGCTCGGCGAGCCGGATCAGCGCAAGCGCCCGCAGGGTCGCCGGGTCGGCCTGCTGGTGGGCGGTGAGCCAGGCGGCCTCGGCGGTGGCCTTGGCCTCGCCCAGCAGGCCGGCGGACTCGGCCTCGGCCTCGGCCAGCCGGATGCGGCGGGCCGCCTCGGCCTCGGTGCGGACCTGGTCGGCGGCTGCGGCCTCCTCGGCCTGCAGTCGGGCGTTGGCGCCCTGCTGGGCGAGCAACTGCTCCTCGCGGCGGGCCAGTTCGATACGGCTGCCGAGTTCGTTCTCGGCGATGGCGCGCTCGCGCTCCACCGCGACGGCACGGCGCTCATAGGTGGCCCGGTCGGCCTCCTGCTGGACCAGTTCCCTGGCCGGTGTGCGCAGCGCCCGCTCCACCTCGGGCTCGGGACGCAGTGCGACCACGCGGACGGCGATCACGGCCAGGCCGGTCTCGGCGAGGCGCGGGTCGGCGGTGAGACCGGCGGTGACGCGCTCGCGGACGGCGGCGACGCCGTCGGTGAGCGCGACGGCCAGCGGGGTGCGGGCCAGCAGGTCCAGGGCGTGCTGCTGGGCGGTCTCGGTGAGCAGGGTGGCGAGCTGGTCCAGGGGCGCCGAGCGCCAGGCCCCGGTGTCGGGGTCTATGGAGAAGTCGACCCTGGTGGCGGCGACGGCCGGGTCGGTGATCCGGTAGGTCACGGTCGCCTGGACGGTGACGTCCTGGAAGTCGGCGGTGCGGGCGTGGAAGAGCATCGCCAGTTCGCGGTCGTCGACGGGCACTTCGGACAGGGCGGCGGCCAGCGGC
>NZ_LIQR01000315.1 GCF_001418575.1 Peterkaempfera griseoplana | reverse complement strand
GCGGTGCGCTCTCCACCGCGACAGCGGCGGACGGCTGCTCGGCAGCCACCGCCTCGGCCGGGGCCGGCGCCGGGGCGGCCTCGAGGGCCTGCTCGACCGGCGCGGCAGCGGCCTCGGCCACCGGCGCGACGGCGGGCTCAGCCACCGGCGCCGCGGGCTGGGCCTGGGGTGCGGGCGCCGCGGCGGGGTCGGCAGCGGCGGCGGGCTGCGGGGGCACCAGCCGGATTCCGTACCCCTGGGTCTCCCCGCCCGAAGTGCCCCGGTCAGCCAGGGAGCGCACCGGAACCTGACCGGTCATCAGCGACGGGTCGGGGATGGGCGGTCCGGCGTGCAGCGGACGCCGGGGCGCGGCCGCGGCGGCGGCTGCCGCCGATGCGGCGGCCGGAGCGGGCTGCTGCGCCTGGGTCGGCACCGGCGCCGCCGCGGGTGCGGGGGCCGGGACGGTGAAGGGACCGACGGGCGGCTCCGGCGCTGCGGCCTGCTCGGCCTGCTCCGCCGGAGCGGCCTGCAGGGCGGCCCCCGCCTCGGCAGCCGCCTGCACCGCGGCGTCCGGCGGGGCGAGCGGCGGCCAGGAGGGAGGGACGGGGGTGCCGGCGTACGCCGCGGCGTCCTCGACGGTGACGGTGCGCAGCGGGATGGTCTCCGCGGGCGAGCCGCCGGGCAGCGGCTGGACGGGAAGCGCGGTGCCCTCGGCGGGGGTCTGGTCGCGCAGCGCGGCCTCGCTCCAGGAGCCCTGCGGACCGGGCATCAGCAGGACGTCCTCCTCCTCGTCGAGCTGGTCGCCCCCGTCCAGCGGGTCGGGCTCGTCGAGGAAGGTGAAGGAGGAGTGCATCGCGGGGGCGGCCCCCGGGACGGCTTCGGGGCCGGGGCCGAAGGGATCGGGACGGAAACCGGCACCCGCCGCCTCCGCGGGCGCGCCGACCGGCTGGTACGCCGGTTCGGGCCCTGCTTCGGCGAGCGGGCGCTCCGGCAGTCCCTCGCCCGGGACGTGGCCGGTATCGGTCATCTCAGAAACTCCTTCCAGGGCCGCGTAGGCGTCCTTGGTGGCGCGGTCGCCGACCACGGCTCCCGACCGCTGGGGCCGGGTCGCAGTCGGACCCGCCTTGTCGCGTGTGTCGGCGGCCGCGCAGGCACGGCAGCCGTGGTCCCGTCCGGTCCTCCGCTCCGCAGACGGCCGATCGGACGACCGACCTGCCGCAACAACAACGACGGACCCGGGGCAACCGGCACGACCGCCCCCGGACAACAGGGCATTCTTCCGGCCCGGCCCGCCCGGCGGCACACATGCACGCGATCACCCGGTGTGGGCTCCGCCACGTCCTGGTCGGGATCCGGGGTCGCCGGTTCCTGGCCGCCGCACCGCCGCGGAGACAACCGAGATGCCACCCTACCGGCCGGGGCGGACATCGGGTCAGGGTGGTGCCCCTTCCAGGCCGGTGTGCCCGCGTTCGTCCAGAACGTGGACGGCCGAAGACCTACGGTGGAGGGTGGTTCAGCCGGTGCGCCGGCCCCACACCAGGAACACCGGACAGGACGGGGCGAGCAGCTGGCCGCCGCCCGGC
>NZ_LIQR01000314.1 GCF_001418575.1 Peterkaempfera griseoplana | reverse complement strand
CCACGGGGGGCACATCCAGCCCTGCGGCGGGGTCCGGCCGAGCACAGGCGGCCGCGTCCAGGTCGCCGGCGAGGCAGCGCGGTTCACCGCGCGGACACCCAGCCCGGTCTCCAGGTCCCGGCGGAGTCGTGGCCGGCGGCGGTGGTGGCGAGGTGGGCGCGGAGCGTGGCCAGGGCCGGGTGGGGGTTGTCGCGGTGCCAGAGCAGCGAGTGCGGGTAGACGGGCGTCGGGTCGGTCACCGGGATGCGCCGCAGGCCGTGGCCGGCGGGCCAGACGAGACGGGTGTGCCCGCCCATGAAGGTGGCCAGGGCCGGGGTGTCGGCGATGGTGTCCAGAAGCGCGTCGGAGCCGAAGTTGGGACCGGTCGCCTCGATGGTGAGACCGAACTCGGCGACGAGGTCGTCGTAGTACGCGCCCCATTCGGTGCCGGGGACGATGCCGGGCATCCAGATCCGGTGCCCGACCAGCTCGGCGACGGTCACCGACCGGGCGTCCGCCAGCGCGTGGGCGGGACCGGTGAGGAGCTGGAGGGGCTCGTCGAGCACCCTGACGGACTCCATGTCCTCGGGGAGAGGGCGGCCCGGCATGGCGACGGCGCGGAAGGAGGCGTCGATCGTTCCGGACCGGACGGCGGCGACGGCCGCGTCGATCTCGAACAGCATCAGCACGTCCAGGTCGATGTCGGGGTGCGCGCGGTGGAAGCCGCGCATCAGGCCCGACGCGGCGCCGCGGGAGGCGATCACGTCGACGCGCAGCGGACGGCGGCCGGTACGCACGGACGCCACCGCACGGTCGGCGACGCGCAGCAGCTCGCGCGCATGGGGGAGGAACGCCTGCCCGTCGATGGTGGGCTCGGCGCCGCGGGGCCTGCGGGTGAACAGTCGCACGCCCAGGTCGCGTTCCAGTGCCGCGATGCGCTTGGAGACGGCCTGCTGGGTGATCGACAGGTCGGCGGCGGCCTTCTGGAACTGGCCCGCATCCGCGACGGCGGCGAAGGTGCGTACGGCTTCGAGGTCCACGCCGGATCAGCCTAGCGAACAACGGATGGTTGTGGACGGCCGATGCGATGGTTGTTTGACCTGCGGTTGTCCGGTCCGCTTGGCTCTCGTCGGTCAACGTGGGTTTGTTCCGGACGCACTTCAGGGGGCGCACCGAGCATGAGGGGCAGAAGACGGCTGGGCCGGCAGTTCGGCTGGCTGTGGGCGGCATACGCGGTGAGCGCCTATGGGTCGGGGCTGGGGTTCGGGGCGCTGCCGCTCATCGCCGTACTGGTGTTGCACGCCGGCTCCGCCGAGGTGTCCGCGCTGTCGGCGGTGGGCCCCGCGATGGGTGCGCTGATCGCGGTACCCCTCGCGCCGTGGGTGGAGGTCCGGCGCAAGCGCCCGGTCATGATCACGATGGATCTGATCCGGTTCGCGGCCATGGCGACCATCCCGGCCGCCTACGCCCTCGGCCGGCTCGGATTCGTCCAGCTGCTGGTGATCTCAGCCGTGGTCGCCGCAGCCAAGATCGCGTTCAACGCGGCCGGCGGCGCCTGCCTCAAGGCCCTGGTGCGGCCGGACGACCTGCTGCTGGCCAACGCCCGGTTCGAGTCCACCAACTGGAGTTCCATCGCGGTCGGGCCGCCGCTGGGCGGGGCTGCGATCGGTCTGTTCGGGCCGGTCACCACGGTGGTGGCCGATGCGCTCAGCTATCTGCTCTCCGCGCTGGGCATCACCGCGATCCGGGGCCGGGAGGAGGCGCCGCAGCCGTCGGGCGGAGGCCCGGTCCGGCCGGGCGCGGTACTCGACGGCTGGCGACACATCATGGGCGACCCCGGTCTCCGGGCGCTCTACCTCAACAACATGCTCGTCGGCGGCCTGATCATGGCCACCGAGCCGCTGCTCGCCGTGCTCCTCCTCCGCCAGCTCGCCTTCCCGCCCTGGCAGTACGGTCTCGCTTTTGCCGCCCCCTGCGTCGGCGGACTGATCGGCTCCCGGCTGGCCCGCCGCGTGGTGGCCCGCCACGGCCGGCAGTGGGTCTTCCGGACCGTCGGCACCCTGCGTGCCGTCTGGCTGATCGGTCTGGCCTTCGTCCGCCCCGGCGTCGTCGGCCTCGTCACCGTGATAGCCGTGGAACTGGCGATCATCATCAACATGAGCCTGTACACCCCGGTGCTGGCCACCTACCGGCTCGAACGCACGCCCAAGCACCTCGTCGCCCGCACCCTCTCGGCCTGGTCGATCGGCCAGCAGGCGTCCATCGCCACCTTCACCGCGCTCGGCGGTCTGCTCGCCGACGTCACCAGCGCCCGCACCGCGCTCACGGCCGCAGGACTGCTCATCCTGGCCACCCCCCTCCTGCTTCCCCGACGCGACCGGACGGCGCAGCCCGAGCCGGAGCCGTCCCACAGCCCGGCATGACACACGCCGGCTCACCGCCGAGGTCGGCAGGCCGCGGGCGGCCCGGTCGGCGTACGTCGACCGGGCCGGCCCGGCGCCGCCCGGGCGGTCGGTCAGGGCAGGATCTCGACATATCCGTCGGTTCCATGCACACGGATCCGCTGCCCGTCCCGGATCAGCCGGGTGGCCCGCTCCACGCCCACGACGGCCGGCAGGCCGTACTCCCGGGCGATCACCGCGCCGTGGGTCATCAGGCCGCCCACCTCCGTCACCAGGCCGGCGACCCCGACGAACAGCGGCGACCAGCTGGGGTCCGTGAAGGTCGTGACCAGGATGTCGCCCGCTTCGAGATCGGCGTCCGCGATGTCCGGGATGACGCGGGCCCTCCCCTCGACGGTGCCGGCGGAGACCGGGAGGCCGACCAGGGCGCCGGCCGGCACGTCGTCGCGCCGGTACGCCCCGGTGACGGCCTCGCCGTCCGACGTGAGCACCCGGGGCGGCGTGAGCGCGTGGTACGACCGGAACGCCTCCTTGCGCTGCCGGATGAGCCCGTCGTCCACCCGGTGCGAACGTACGGCGTCGTGGAACTCCTGGAACGTCAGGTGGAAGACGTCCTCCCGCTCGGCGAGAACCCCGGCCCGCACGAGGCGCCCGGCCTCCTCCAGCAGGGCCTGCTTGTAGACGAAGTAGCGGCTGACGATGCCGTACTTGGGGTACTCCCGGTATCCGGCGAAGGTCCGGACCCGGTCGATCATCCGCTTGGTCTCCTCGGCCTTACGGTCCCCGTCCGGCAGGGCGCGAAGGCGTGCCAGCACGTCCTCCTCCTCCCGCTGCGCCTTCCGCCGCCCCTGCTCGAAGCGGCGTGCGGCGGCACCCGGCTCGAAGTTCCTGACGTTGTCGAGGATCACGGGCAGGAGCGTGCTCGGGCGCTCGCGCCAACGCGGCCTGGTGATGTCGATCTCGCCGACGCAGCGCATGCCGTACCGGTCGAGGTAGCCCTCCAGGGCGTCACGTGCCTCGGCCCCGCCCGGGAGCTTCGCCAGCCCGTCCAGGAAGTCGTCGTCCTCGACGTCCTGCAGGAACCGCACCACCTCCGGATGCGGGCGGATCACATCCGCGACGTCGAGCAGCTCCAGCCCCATCTCCGACGTGATGTTGTCGGGGGCGGACAGGGTGAGGGTGTCAGCCGCGTTCTTCTCGCCCAGCCACTCCCGCAGCCTGTCGTTGAGCCACCAGGTGGCCTCCATCCCCGCCCTGATCGCCTGCATGCTCAACGGATCGCCGAGGACCCGCTTGTGCTCCTCGAAGGCCTCCAGCAGGAAGTCGAACAGCGCCGGTCCGGTCTTCGTCCGGATGTCGCGCTCCAGCGCGGCGACGGACGCCCGGCTGCGCTCGATCAGCTCGGTGACGATCGCCGGATCGGTGGCGATCGGCGTGGACGCAGCGCCGGCCGGCGGCCCGCCGGGAGCCGCGTCCGGGAGCGACGGGACGAAACCGTCGTGGTCCAGGACGGTCTCCAGAGCGTCCCTGATCAGCGGGTCGCCTCTGCCCATGACGTCCAGCAGGGCGGCGCGGCTCGCGGGGGAGGCCAGGCGACGGGTGACGTCGACGAAGAGCCTCCCGCCGGCCTCGTGCATCGGCACCATGGCCGTCAGCTGCCACATCGAGAGCCCCAGGGGCCTCATGGGGTCGGTCATCATCTGCCCGTGACCGACGGAGACATAGACGTGGTTCTCCCGGTCGCCCGCCTCGGGGACGGGGAACAGTGTGGTGATCGGCCGGCTCTGGACGATCTGGAAGCCGTCGTCGACCAGGCACCACTCGATGTCCTGCGGGCGGCCGAAGTGCGCTTCGATCCGCCGCCCGAGGTCCACCAGCCGTACGGCCTGCGCATCCGTCAGCGCCGGCTGCCGCTGCCGCTCCGGGGCGATCGCCACCTCCTGCGTACCGCCGTCCGGCAGGGCGCGCAGCGCGCGCTCCTTGGAGGCGATGGACTTGGCGACGACTTCGCCGTCGCGCACCCTGAGCACGTCGGGGTTCACCAGGCCGGAGACCAGGGCCTCGCCGAGGCCGAGACCGGCGTCCACGGTGGCGACCTTCCGGTTGCCCGTGACGGGGTCGGCCGTGAACAGGACGCCGGCCGCGTCGGGGCGGACCATCCGCTGGACGACCACGGCCATGTGGACCGTACGGTGGTCGATGCCGTTGCGCCCGCGGTAGGTCACGGCCCGCTCGGTGAACAGCGAGGCCCAGCAGCGGCTGACGTGCCGCAGGACCGCCTCCGGACCCACGACGTTCAGATAGGTGTCCTGCTGGCCGGCGAAGGAGGCCGTCGGCAGGTCCTCCGCCGTCGCGCTGGACCGGACGGCGTAGGCGCTCTGCTCGCCGTACCGGGCGAGCCCGCGGGTGATCGCCTCGGCGAGACCGGCCGGCAGGGCGATGCCTTCGACGGTCCGGCGGATCTGCGCGCTGAGCGTACCGATCGCCTCCCGGTCGTCCGGGCGCAGGCGCGACAACCGGTCGAGCTGGTCGTCGAGCGACGGGGCCTCGGCCAGGGTCCGCCGGAAGGCGTCCGTCGTCACGCAGAAGCCAGGCGGCACGCGGACGCCCTCGATCCGTGAGAGCGCGCCCAGGTGCGCGCCCTTGCCTCCGACGACCGCGACCTGCGTCTCGTCGACCTCTTCGAGGTCCAGCACATACTGCTCGGTCACTGCGACACCTCCGGAGCGGCCGTGATCCGTCGCACTGCGGTGGCCGACCGGATCACCGGCGCCTCCCACTCTGCCGAACCTCCCGCCGGACACGTCCTCGTTCCCGGCCGACCGTCCTTCGGCGAGTCGGCCGTGCGCCCCGGGCGGTCCGGCAGCGCGCAGCCCCGCTCCCTCCGGGCCTGTGATGCGGGCACCTGGGACCGTACTGCCGGTCCCACGACCGGTCCGTCGGGAGCGGGACCCCCGTACGTCGACGACAACACGCGTGTCATGCCTTCCTTTCCGCAGGTAGCGGGCATCGGCCGTCGATTGTGCGCCGTGACCCGGGCCTTGCGGCAAGCCCCCGGGCACGCTATACGTTGAGAGTGGCGGGGAGAGGTCTCTCCTCGCCTCTGTCGTGTGCCGCCCCCGGAACCGTCGAGCTTCTTGCGATGAGGCCCTCCGCGTACCTGTACGCACCGGGTTCCAAGGGCACATGGAGGCGGGCCGAGTCGCCCGGCCGGGGCACGAAGCATGGGCGCGCACCGTCCGACGCGCACCGGTGCTCCGGCCGTGGATCGTGATCGCCCGGGTCGGTAGGGTCGCCGTGTGCCCGAATTGATCGCGCCCACCACCCGCCTGCACTCCACCTGGCTCGAAGCGCGCAACGAGTGGGGTCCCGGCCTGCACGAGGACGGTTTCGGCATCGGGCCGTCGGACGACGTCGACTCACCGGACGGGTTCGCAGCCTGGGTGGCACGGCTGGCCGACGAGTCCGGCCCAAAGGCCGTGGGGAACGGCGGCGGTTGTACGTACCGGTGGATCGTCGAGGGTGACCGGGTGCACGGCGGGATCGCGCTGCGGTACGGGCTCAACGACTACGTGCGCCGGTTCGGCCACATCGGTTACGGCGTCCGACCGTCCTCGCGACGGCGTGGACTGGCCACTTGGGCGCTGGGGCGGATGCTCGGCGAGGCGCGCGCACTGGGCCTCGACCCGGTGCTGATCGTCTGTGAGGCCCACAACGTCGCCTCGGCGAGGACGATCGAGGCCAACGGCGGCGTCCTGGAGGACATCCGGGACTCGGAGTTCGGTGCCGTGCGACGGTACCTGATCAAGACCTAGCACTCCGATCCCGAGGACGGGCCCGGGGCGCGGGTCGGCGAGTCGTCGGGTCATGCCGGGGGCGGGGCCCGAACCGGCCCCGCCCCCGGCCGTGCCCTGTCAGCCCACCGGGACAGCCACCACCATGTACCGGGAGCCGTCCGCCCCCACGACCGGAAGCGGTGCGTCCGGAAGGCGTGAGAACAGCGCCTCGGCTATCTCCCTCGGGTCGTGCTCGGCGGTCAGCGGCTCCTGCAGGGCGGCGCGGATGGCCTGCTCGGTCTCCGCCGACAGCGGACGCCTCCCGCCGTCCCGGATCACCTGGGCCAGCCCCGTCATCTGCTCGCGGGTCAGGTCCGGGCCGAGGCCCAGCCTGAGGGCGGCCGCGGCCACCTGGGCGGCGAGCGCGGCACGGTTCCAGCTCTGGGCCACCGAGCCGGGCGTTCCGGTGGGAAGGAAGTGGATCGCGGTGTCGATCGTGGACTTCATGGTGCCTCCAACACGACAAGCTCCATGGCGGAGCCGACAGCAGCTGGACACCCCGACATGTCGGGGTTGTTCTGACTGCTATTCTCGCGCCCACCACTGACAAATCCGCAGGCCAGGTACCGCGCGCGGAACGACTGCGGCAGGTGGGGGAGTTGCTGCCGTCAGTGCCACGTCTGGTGATGCGCAACCGGATGCTGTCGCTGCTCCGTAACCCTCCGCAGGACGTCCTCCGCCGGATCGTGGCCGACGAACAGGACGCTGCTGCCGGACTGCTGTACGCAACCCTGACCGTTAAGGTGACTCGGCGTCACTTTGTCCCGAATCGTCCATGCCGGGCTCGGCCCGCCTCGCCCGGTGACGCCGAAAGCGGGCCCAGCGGCTGGCCGCAGTGCTGTTGACTGGGTGCCATGGCTGCTCACGAGAGGTTCGCACTGGTCACCGGGGCGAACAAAGGCATCGGGTTCGAGATCGTTCGAGGGCTGGCCCGCGAGGGGTTGACCGTCGTGCTGGCGGCCCGGGACGACAGCCGTCGGCACCGCGCGGTGGCCGCCCTGCACGAGGAGGGGCTGACGGTGGCGGAGGTCGCGCTGGACGTCACCGACCAGGCGAGCGTCGACGCGGCGGCGAGCTGGGTGGAGGGCCGTTTCGGCAGGCTCGATGTGCTGGTCAACAACGCCGGCATCTCGGGCGGCGGTCACCATCTGCCCAGTGCGGCCGACATGGCCGTTGTGGCGGGCGTACTGGACACCAATGTGCTGGGGGTGATGCGGGTGACCAACGCGCTGTTGCCGCTGCTGCGGCGTTCCCCCGGCGGCCGGATCGTGAACGTCTCCAGCGGGGTGGGCTCGATGGGCCACATGACCGATCCCGGCCACTACCTGTCCCGGCTGGAGGCCTCCGCGGCCTACCCCGTCTCCAAGGCCGCCCTGAACGCGCTCACCGTCCAGTACGCCAAGGAGCTGCGTCCACTGGGCATCCTGGTCAACGCGGTGGCTCCGGGCGGCTGCGCCACCGACTTCACCAAGGACCTCGACCTCGCCCTGACGAGAACCGCCGCGGATGGCGCCGCGATAGCCGTCAAGATGGCACTGCTGAACGACGACGGGCCCACCGGCGGCTTCTTCGACGACGACGGCCCCGTCCGCTGGTGACCGTACGCCGACCCGCCGGCCGTCGAGGACGGACGCCCGCAAACTCCGGCACGCGCCTGCCGCTCGACTGGCAAGGCCGGACTCTTAGCCCGTCGACCGGAGCCGTCGCGGCTGCACTGGCGCACCCGTGCTCCGCAACGCCTCACGGCCGGTGGTCGCCGCGGGCCGTCCGCTTCCCCGAACGGTCACCGCCCACCAGTCGGCCTGCCCTGACGCCTGCCCACCAGCAACGCGGCGGGGACCAGGACGAGGCAGGCCACCGGGACGTAGTTCCCGAACCGTTCGTAGGGGGTGCGGGCCGTGGACGGGTGCAGCGTCACCATCAGCGTGCCGCGACGGTCGGGCTCCAGCCGGCCCAGCTGCCGCCCGCGTGCGTCGTACGCGGCCGACTCGCCGCTGAGCACCGCCTGCACCACCGGCCGTGCGGTCTCCGCGGCCCGGACCGCCCCGAGCGAAGCCATCTGCGCGGGGGCCCAGCTGTTCTGGAACGTGGACATCGACGTCTGGTACACCAGCAGCCGCGCCCCCATGTCCGCCTGGGTCCGCGCCATGTCGGGGAAGGTGGACTCATAGGAGACCAGCGGGCCGATCGGCAGGCCCGCGCGGGTCCGCAGCACCACCGGACCCGGGCCGTGCTCCCGGTTGACCCCGGCCGCCTGGGTCATACCGGCCAGCCAGCCCAGCTGCCCGCGGAAGGGGATGTACTCGCCGAACGGGACCAGCCGGGTCTTGGTGTACTGCCCGATCACCCCGTGGGCGTCCAGCAGCACCGACACCTTGGCGATGCCGCCGTCGGCGCGGACCGCGTCCACATTGACCAGCAGCGGCGCTCCGACCCGGGCGGACAGGGCGATCAGCCGGCCCCGGACGGCCGGGTCGGTGGCCAGATCCGATCCCACGCTGCTCTCACCCCACACCACCAGATCCACCCCGCCGCGCCCCCCGGCCAGCCGCTCGGTGAGTGAGACCCCGGCCGCGAGCCGCGATGCCGGGTCGGCGTACAGACCGGGCTGGACGATCGCCACCCGTACCGCACCCGGCGACACAGGGTCGGAGTGCGCGGCGAACCAGACCGGTCCGGCCGCCACCGCCACCACCCCGCCGGCCGCCGCCACGGCCGCCACCCGCGGCGCCCGCGGCTGCGTGACCAGCAGCACCACGGCGGTGTTCCCCGCCACCAGGGCGAAGCCGACCAGCCACACCCCACCGACCGCGGCCAGCCCGAGCGCCGCGGGATGCCGCCACTGACTCGCCCCCAGGACAGCCCACGGCCCGCCCAGCCACTGCCAGGACCGCACGGTCTCGATCAGCACCCACCCCGCCGGTACGCCGGCCAGCGCGGCCACCGCCCCCGCCGGACCCGTCCGGCCGCCGTGCAGCAGCGCCCGTACCAGCACGCCCCACGGCAGCCAGAGCAGTCCCAGCACGGCTGCCGCGAGCGGGAAGAAGAAGCTCAGGCTGGGCAGCAGCCAGTACTGGGTGGCCGCGAGGTACCCGGTGCCGCCCAGCCAGCCGAGCAGCGCCGCTTCACGGGGGCCGGGGGCCGCCCGCAGCAACAGCATCAGGGGCACCAGGACCACCCAGGCCACCGGCCACAGGCCCGGCCCGGGGAAGATCAGCACCGGCAGCCCCCCGCAGAGCAGTGCGCCGATCCGGCAGGCGATGCGCCTCGCCCGGGGCGGGCGCGGCGGGGCTGTCCTCGACCTCGTCCGGGGAGATGCAGGGCTGCTGCGCACACCTCCATCGTGACGTCTCGCGGTCGGTTCGCGACAGCGTCCGCATGCTTGCAGGCCGGTAACGCTGGACGGAGCCACTCCCGGAGTGCTTCCCCCGCGCGAGGGTGGCGGTTAGGACGGGGAGGCGGGGGCTTCCCGCCGTCAACGTCGCGGCGTGGGAGGCGGACGCTCTCGACGGCGACAAACAGCGCACCCGCGGCGGGATGCCGGATGTGCCCCGTGACCGATGTGCGCGCAGGTGCGCCTGTTGGGCCTCGTCCAGGCGCGGCTCCGGGGCCCGTGGAACAGAGACCTGACCGACCCGGACGGGTCACCCGTGTGGCCGGGGGAGAGGGGCGAGGGCAGCCTGGGGTAGACGGCGGTGCCGAGCCGTGGTGCCGCCCCGCCGCCCGTGAGCGGGGAGGACCGGTACGGCGGAGCGCAGCGCCCCTCCTGCTCGCCCGGCACGAACCGTGCCTGGAGGCTTGGTCCGGCCGGTCCCCGATCGGCGTTCGTCGTCTCCACCGTGCCGCCGGGGGGCGGGTATCCCAGGCTGCACCGCGACAGCAGGTCCCCTGGATACGGCAGGCGTTCTCAGACAGGCCGCACGCCCCCCGCCACCCGGCCGGGCCGGCAGCGCCGCAGACCACGCCGCGCGGTCATGCCGGCGCCCCGGTCACGGCCCTTCCTTGAGGAGATCGACGATGACCAAGAAGAAGCACCGGCAGGACAAGCCTCTCCACCCGGGGGACAAGGTCTCCTGGAAGAGCCACGGCAGCGAGACGACCGGCGAGGTCGAGCAGGAGATCACCTCCCGCACCGAGGCCACCGGCCGCACCGTCGACGCCTCCCCGGAGGACCCCGCTCGCGCGGGGACGGACGGCTGCTCTCAGCGGTACCGGCGCACACTCATCCGGACGGCGTGAACGGGGGCCGCATGCCGAGCCACTGCTCGGCGCCCCAGGCCTCGAACCGTTCCACCTCGGTGAAGCCGAGCCTGGCAGCGAGACGCATCGAGCCGACGTTGGCGGTCTGGGTGGTGAGAACCACCGGCTCGCCGGGAAGCGCCCCGGCGAGCCAGCCGAGGGCCGCCGCGCACGCCTCGGTGGCGTACCCGGATCCCCACGCCCGCGGCAGGAAGAGATAGCCGAGATCGACCTTTCCCGCAGCGGCCGGGCGACGGTGCCCCGTGGCTCTCCTGAGCAGGACCTGGCCGATCATCGTCCCGTCGAGCTCGACGGCGAAGCTCCCGGGCCACTGCTCCGGCGGCCCGGACATCTCACGCTCGACCTCGTCACGCGGCCGGGGGCCGCCGAGATAGGCGTGCACCTCCGCCGAGGTGAGCAGTTCGACGAACGCCGCACGGTCACCGGTCTCGGGTTCACGGAGCGTGAGCCGCTCGGTTCTGATCGGCTCCGGCGGCCAGGCCACGGGTCCCAGATGTTCCATCCGTGCACGCTAACAGGTGGTCAGGCCGAGCAGGGGAACGCCTGACCTCACCGCCAAGTCCTGCCTCCTGATGCTGCGTCACCTGGCCGTCGACCACTGGGATGTGTACCGAACGGGGTGGCGAGCAGGCCGCGTGACCCCGCCGCGGTGGTGCTCCACGTTGCGGACGGCCACGAGGGAAGCGACCGTCACCCGTATTCAGCCGGTCACCCGCACGTGCGACTTCGGCCTCGGATCGGAGTCGTGCCCCCATCGGGCGTGAGAACGTGATACCGGCCCGCAGGCGGGAAGTTGTACGCGGCGCTTCACCACGGCGGCACCGCGGTTGCGTCGCCGTCCGACGGGGCAGTCGCGTTGAGCACCGACGAGTCCGGGACGGCTCCGGCCGCGGTCCGGGCCGCCGGCGGCCTGGACCGCCCACGAAGAGGAGGCCGATCAGCAGCCCGGGATGCGGCAGGACCACAAGGCGCAGTGCGCGCGGCGGGGAATCCCCCTGAGGAGACCGCACGTCGCCTGTCCGGCTACGAGCAGCCCGCCGAGTCCACCGACGAGTGAGCAGGAGACGGTCTTGTTCCCCATCACACCAGAGGCCTTCGCGTCCGGTGTCGGCGCCCCCCTCGCCTCGCAGGGGCGGTAGGTGGGCATCCACGGGCAGGACTGGGCGTCGTACCAGTCCGCCACGCCCAGTACCAGAGGCCTGGCTTTCGCCTTCACGAAGATCACCGAGGGGCTGACGTACATCAGCCCCAGATGGGTCCGGCAGCGCGACCATGCCAAGGCCGCCGGCCTGGTCTGGGGCGCCTACCACTACCCCCACATGGCCAACGACCCCCACCGGGAGGCCGACTTCTTCCTGGCCCAGGTGAAGTGGAGCCCCGGCGACATGGTGGTCCTCGACTGGGAGGGCTACGACCAGGCCAACCAGGGCGTGAGCAAGGCACGGCAGGTCCGGTACCGCGACGCGTGGCTCGCCTACGTCAAGGCCAAGTTGCCGCACAATCCCGTCGGCATGTACTGCAACACCGACTACTGGCTGCATGTGGACACCACCGGCAACGCAGGAGACTTCCTGTGGATCGCCACCGCCGGCCGACCCGCGGGGGACCCCGGCATCCAGGCGCCGTGGATGTTCCACCAGTACTCGACGTCCGGCGGAGTCGACCGCGACTACTGCCCGCTCGCCAGTGCCGGCGAGCTCCGCGCGTGGACGCTCAGCTTCCAGCCGCACCCCGCTCCGGCACCCGAGCCCACCCCTGCAC
>NZ_LIQR01000313.1 GCF_001418575.1 Peterkaempfera griseoplana | reverse complement strand
CGACCCTCCCTCCCCGTCCCCAGGAGCAGTGACCGTGAGTACCCCCGACCTTCACCTCGTCCGGACCGACGACTGCGGCGACCGCCGCGACAACGGTTACGGCTACGGCTGCGGCGAGGCAGGCGACCTCGAATGCGGCCTCGACCCCGCCCTCGCCCAGCGCCTCCAGGACGCGGGCTTGGACCCGGTCGAGGTCGAGAACATCGCACGGACGGCACTCGGCGAGGACCTGGCCGGGGGCATCGACGTCACCACGGCCGCCACGGTCCCCGAAGAGGCAGTGACCACGGGCCACTTCACGGCCCGCGAGGCAGGCACCGTCGCCGGCGTCCACATCGCCGAAGCCGTCCTCTCGGTGGTCTGCACGGACACCTTCGAGGTCGAGCGCCATGTCGAGGACGGCGACCGCGTCGAGGCGGGCGAGAGGCTCCTCTCGGTCACGACCCGCACCCGTGACCTGCTCACCGCGGAGCGCAGCGCCCTCAACCTCCTCTGCCGCCTTTCGGGCATCGCGACGGCCACCCGCGCCTGGGCGGACGCGCTCGAAGGCACCACAGCCAAGGTCCGCGACACCCGTAAGACCACCCCGGGCCTGCGCTCCCTGGAGAAGTACGCGGTCCGCTGCGGCGGCGGGGTGAACCACCGCATGTCCCTCTGGGACGCGGCCCTGGTGAAGGACAACCACGTGGTGGCGGCGGGCGGCGCGGCCGAGGCCTTCAAGCTCGTACGCCAGAGCTTCCCCGGCCTCGCGATCGAGGTGGAGGTCGACACCCTCGCCCAGGTCGCCGAGGTCCTGGAGGCCGGCGCGGACCTGATCCTCCTGGACAACTTCACCCCGGAGCAGACAGCCGAGGCGGTGGCCCTGGTGAACCACCGGGCGATTCTCGAGTCCTCCGGCCGCCTCACGGTCGACACGGCCCGCGCATACGCCGAGACGGGCGTCGACCACCTCTCGGTCGGAGCCCTCACCCACTCCTCCCCCATCCTCGACATCGGCTTGGACCTCTGATGCTCCTGACCACCGATGTCGGCCACGAGGCTCATCCAGCCGGGCCGGGCGACCGTTGACCGACGGCGTACCGGGTGAGCGTCGATCTCCGGTTCGTCCTCGACCTCTGGCGAGTGCAACCGATAAGATTCCCCGCCGATCAGCAGCGACCTCTGCCGATCACCAGTAGCGGAGGCCATCTGTGGGGTGTGGGCGGAGCAGATCGAGGCGTCAAGTGCCGTCCGGTCAGGTCGGTGAGATCCGCTTCCGCCGGACCTTGCTCGAGCGGACCAGCCCCATGATGGGTCCCATTGTGATGATGTTCCTCGCCTCGGTGGCAATGTCGGCCACCGGCGACCATCACGGCATCCCGCCGGCCGGCACGGCTGGGGTGCTGGTCGCGATGCTTGTGGGCACCCTGCTGGGACGGGGGCAAGGCGTCACTCTCACCCACCATGCGCTCGTGGTGGACAACGTCCGCCGCCGCGTCATCCCCTGGTCAGGTGTACAGGGCATCCTCGTCGACAGGGCGTTGGGGCAGCGGACCATCGTTGTGTGCGAGGCGGGCGGGCGACGCACCCGACTGCCTGCACCGACCGGAGGCGCGTTCTCCTGGGATCCTCGCTTCGAGGAGAAGTTCCACACCATCGGCCGCTGGTGGCTCGACCATCGCGGACCTGGCTGGGTCCCATTGACGCCTCTCATCGCCTACGGCAGCGATCCCGGCCTGTACACACCGAAGTAGCCCACGCGGCTCCGGCACCGGACACCCGGGCCCCGATTGCCACGCACAGCCACCAGGGATGACGGCTCAGCGACGCCACAACCGGACTGGACGTCGTCACAGCTGGGTGTCGTGCCTGCCGTCGCATCGGCCGCCGCCCGATCAACCGCAGCACCGTCGCGACCGTGCGGGCGAGCGGAGGTCCCGCAGGTGCTGAGGCGGGCGCAGATGAGCGATCGGCTCCCCGAGGGAGGAGTTCTTGCCACCGACCCGGCCGACGTCGTCGCGGCCGAGTTCAGGGAACGGGATGACACGGCGCTTGGCTTTCTCCTGGAGGACTCGTCCCGACCCGGTACGTCAGCGGCCGCCCGCAGTACGGGGCTCAGTGCCGTCGGACCGGGGCCGCGTGGGCGAGCAGCGGGACCATGTGGTCGGCGAACCACCGGCCGGCCAGGTCGGCGACGGTTTCCAGGGCACCGGGTTCCTCGAACAGATGCGTGGCACCGGGGACGACACTCAGACGGCTCTCGCAGCGCAGCCAGGTCTGGGCCTGGCGGTTGAGGGCCAGGACCAGCTCGTCACGGCCCCCGACGACGAGCAGGGTAGGCGCCCGCACGGCGGCCAGCCGCGGCCCGGTCAGGTCGGGTCTGCCGCCCCGGGAGACGACGGCAGCCACCTGGGCGTCGGGCTCCGCCGCCGCCCACAGGGCCGCTGCGGCTCCGGTGCTGGCGCCGAAGTAGCCGACCGGCAGGCCGCGGGTCCCGGGCTGATCGCGCAGCCAGCATGTGGCATCGCGCAGGCGGCCGGCCAGCAGGGCGGTGTCGAACACGTTCGCCCGGTCGGCCTCCTCGTCCCGGGTGAGCAGGTCGAAGAGCAGCGTGGCCAGTCCCACCCGGTTCAGCGCCTCCGCGACGAAACGGTTGCGCGGGCTGTGGCGACTGCTGCCGCTGCCGTGCGCGAAGGCGATGACTCCTGTCGCCCCTTCGGGCACCCTGAGGCGCCCGCCGAGCCGCACGGCTCCGGCCTGTACGCCGACCTCCTCGTCCACCGGCGAGGGGCCGACGGACCGCGCGGCTGTGCACTGGGCCGAGCGGATCCGCTCGGCCGCACCGGCCAGGCACGCGGTGACCTCCTCGTCGGCGGTCTGGGAGAAGTCGGCGTAGAACTGACCGATGCCGAAGAAGGTGGCAGGAGTGTCCACACAGACCAACTCGTCCGCGGTATCCCCCAGTTCCGCCGTCCAGCCCCGCGGAGCGACCGGCACCGCGAGCACGACCCTGGCCGCCCCCCGGGCGCGAGCCACCTGGCAGGCCGCTCGCGCGGTGGCGCCGGTCGCGATGCCGTCGTCGACCACCACCACCGTGCGGCCCCTGATGTCGATCCCCGGCCGACCGCCCCGGTACAGCGTGGCGCGGCGGTGGAGTTCCGCGAGCTCCTGTTCCTCGACCTGGTCCAGTCGCCAGCGCGGGATGCGACCTCTGGACAGCACGTCGTCGTTGAGGACGCGCACCCCGCCTTCACCGATCGCGCCCATGGCCAGCTCCGGTTGGAACGGCACGCCGAGCTTGCGCACCACCACCGCGTCCAGCGGCGCGCCGAGGGCGTCCGCCACCTGAGCGGCGACCGTCACGCCGCCGCGCGGCAGACCCAGGACGACCACGTCCTGGCCGCGAAGGTGTTCCAGCCGTGCCGCCAGCCGCCGCCCCGCGTCCAGTCGATCAACGAAGTACACCATCTGCGCTCCTCGCGTTCCCCGAGCCGTACGGGTCCTCAGCGCCGGACACTCGTGTGTCGCAGCAGCACGCCCACCCCGTCGACCAGCGACAAGTCCTCGCGCGGCACGACGATCAGCTCGGCCCGGGTGCCGACGACCGCGCGGATCAGGGCGGAGTCGGCCGGCTCCGCGCCCCAGGACCGCACGCCGTACGCCCCCAGTTCCTCCTCGGACAGGCCGATCTGCTTCGGCGCGATGCCCGCCCACAACCGCACGGGCAGGTCAGGCGGATCGTTGATCAGCAAGGCCTCCGCCTGGCCGCGCCGCAGCGCGCCGACGGCGGCCATCAGCCCTTCGGCGGCCCCGTGTCCGCGTGCCCGGCGGGCCAGGAACATCTCGACTCGGGCCCGGTCCTCGATGGTCATGCGCCCCCGGAACAGATAGCCGAGTTCGCCCTCCAGCAGCGCCCGGCCGGGCTCGGACGGACGCTCGACGCCCTCCACGCCGATGATCCGGTCCCGCAGGCGGCCGGGCAGCTCATGGGTGAGGACGCCACGCGCCCACACGTCGCCGCAGAGCACGATCGCCTCCGCCGCGCTGCGGTCCGCGAGCTCCGTCAGCTCCCTGCCGATCCGGGCCGCACCCTGCCGCCACTCGCCGGCCGGCACCCGCCGCTGGGTGCGGTCACCGCCCGCCACCCTGGTCGTCGGCCACCGCCCGGACTGCATCTCCACGGCGATCTCCTGCTGCATCGCCCCGTGGCCGGCCTCGGGCACCCGGTGTACGGCGACCGCGACGTAGGGGATGTCCGGGGCGTGCTGCAAGGCCAGCGGCATGGCGTCGGGCAGCATGGTGTACCGGGCCCTGTCCCGCACCGGCGGCTCCGGCAGTTCCTCCGCCAGCGCCAGCCGCCCGTGCGCCGCGAACACGGCCTGACCGTGTGGCCCGGCCACCTCCCGGTCCGTCCCCACGACGTGCGCCAGGGCTCCGGCGGTGGCGATGTCGGCGCCCTGGCTCTCCAGGTCCCGCTTCAGGTGCCGCCAGCGCAGCTCGATCGCCCGCTCCGGATCCTCGACGTCGCGGGACGTGTCCACGTAGACACAGGCGAAGGGACCCTGCCGTGCGTACAGCGGGCTGAGGAAGGCCAGTTTCACGATGCCTCCTGACTGCTGAGCGCCGCACCGCCTCCGGAGGGAGCGGACGACTGCGAAACCGCTCGGGCCGGTGGCCGAGGAGACCGCATCCGGGCTGCCGACAGCCGGCCCAGCCACCCGGCTGAACACCGGGGGCTGAGGGCTCAACGCTTCGCTTTCCCAACCTACGCACGGCCGCTTCGCGGACGAGGGCCGAACGGCCCTGGTGCGAGGACCTTTCTCCCCGGAATCGGCGGGGAGGCCGGTCCGGTCGTGGTGCAGCCCTCAGGTTCACGGTACGACGCTTCCGCTGCGCCTCCAGGGAGGGAGCGGCACCGCCGGATTCATGGGGAGACGAGAGGGGCCGCGGTGAGGACCTCGGCGAATCCGGGTGCCGAGCCGACAGGGCACCGGCGAAGCGTCCTCCTCCGATGCCGACGACAGCGAGGCCGTTCGGCTCCGACGCCTCGATGACGGCCCCGTACCCCGGCCCGTTCGGGAGACACCCGCCGACATCCTCCGCCGCATCCGTCGGCACGACGCATGGGGCCCCGGTGATCAGACGTACGGCCTCGCCTGCGAGGCCGGCTTCGGTGCGGCCGTTGCCGCCCTCAGCGTCGGCACGGAGTCGGCGGCTGCTCCCCCGGTCCGCGGCTGCGCCGAACGAGCGCTTCTTCACCTTCCCCGGAGTGACGGAGCCCGGTCAGGGAAAGCGGGATGGCGCAGTGCGGCAGTGCGCATGCCCGCTCGAATCCCTCCGGATCAGCCCGAGAGGAACACGATGGTCGCAAGGCGAGAGGTCCTGAAGGCGGCAGCCCTCGGCGGAGCGGCCGCGGTCATTCCGTCGGGCCTTGTGCCGGCTCGGTCCCGGGTGGTGAGTTCCGGCCGGATCCTGGACCCGGCGACGATCCCCAAGTACGGCGCACAGCTGCCGGTCCCGCCTGCGATGCCCTGGGTCGGCAGGGACACGGCGGCCCGCATCGACCACTACACGATCGGCGTCCGGCAGTTCCGGCAGCAGATCCTGCCGACCGGGCTGCCCGCCACGACGGTGTGGGGGTACGGATCGGTGCACCATCCGGAGAGCTTCCACTATCCGGCGTTCACCATCAACGCATCGGTGGGCCAGGCCGTGCGGGTGACCTGGGTGAACCAGCTGGTCGACAAGGCCGGCGACTTCCTGCCGCACCTGCTGCCGGTGGATCCGACGGTGCACTGGGCGAACCCGGCGGGCGGACGGTCCGGCCGGGATTCGCGCCCCCCGTTCGCCTCGACGCCGGGCCCCTACACCGGGCCGGTGCCCATCGTGACCCACCTGCACGGTGGGCACAACATGCAGGAGAGCGACGGCTACCCGGAGGCATGGTTCCTCCCCGCCGCACGCAACATCCCCCGGGGATACGCACGGACCGGCTCCTATCACGATCATTTCGGGAAGCTGTTCGCGGACAAGTTCGGCGCCGCATGGGGACCGGCGAGCACTGTCTTCCAGTACGCCAACAGCGATCGCGCGGCCACCTTCTGGTTCCACGACCACACGCTGGGGATCACACGGCTGAACGTGTATGCCGGGATGGCGGGCTTCTACCTGCTCCGCGGCGGCCCGGCCGACCTTCCGGAAGGCGTACTCCCAGGGCCCGCCCCGCAGCTCGGAGATCCCCCGGGGATCCGCTACCACGAGATTCCTCTCGCGATCCAGGACCGGACGTTCACCCCGGACGGGGAACTCCACTACCCGCCTAGCCGGGCTGATTTCGACGGGTTCGCCGGGCCGTACATACCGCGGAGCGACATCTCGCCGATCTGGAATCCGGAGTTCTACGGCAACACGGTGGTCGTCAACGGCCGGACCTGGCCGGTCCTGCCGGTCGAGCCGAGGCGGTACCGCTGCCGCTTCCTCAACGGCTGCAACGCCCGTTTCCTGGTCCTCAAGATCGTCACTGATCCGCTGGCCCGGCGGCCCGCCCGGCCGGCGCTCCCGCTCTGGCAGATCGGCAGCGACGGCGGCTTCCTGCCCTCTCCCGTCCAGCTCGACCAGCTGCTCGCCGCACCGGCCGAACGCGCCGACGTGATCGTCGACTTCACCTCCGTCCCGGTCGGGACCGAGCTGTACCTGATCAACGAAGGCCCGGACGGGCCGTTCAGCAGCGGAGTCGCCGGGACCGATTTCGAGGCGGCGGACCCGCACACCACCGGGCAGGTGATGAAGTTCGTCGTCCAGCCGCTCACGTCGCCGGACCGTACCGTGCCGCCGGACCGACTCGCTCTCCCCGCGTTCGAGGGTCTGGGCGCAGCGAGCACCACCCGGCGAGTGGCCCTGGCGGAGGCCAGGTCCGCGGTCCTGCCGGGCGTGGGGCCGCGGGCGGTGCTGCTGGGCACGGTGGAGGGCGGCCGTCCGGACACCCTGGGCTGGGACGATCCCATCACGGAGAACCCGGAGGTCGGGGCGACGGAGATCTGGGAGATCCACAACTTCACGCCGGACGCTCATCCGATCCACATCCACGAGGTCCAGTTCCAGATCCTCGACCGGCGGCGCAACGGACAGCACGCACAGCCCGCGCAGCCCGGGGAGAGCGGATTCAAGGACACCGTGATCGCGCCCCCGGACACCGTCACCCGGGTGAAGACGCAGTTCACCTTGGCCGGGCGCTACGTCTGGCACTGCCACCTTCTGGAACACGAGGACAACGAGATGATGCGCCCCTTCCGCGTCGGCTAGGGGGAATCCCTCGGCTCGGGGACGAGGCAGGTACGAGGGCACCGGCCTTTCTGCGGGATCAGCTCTTGGGGCGTTCGCCTCCACGATGGCCTGCGGCGATGCCGTGCGGGGCGACCGAGTCCACCTGGGCGAGCTCCTCCGGGCTGAGCCCGATGGTCGCGGCGTGGGCGTTCTGCCGCAGGTACGTACGCCGTTTGGTGCCGGGGATGGGTACCACGCCCTGGTGGTGCAGCCAGGCCAGTGCGAGCTGCGTCGCATTGACCCCCTTGGCCTCCGCCAGTCGGCTGAGGCGGCCCACCACGCCGAGGTTGGCGGCGATGTTCTCCTCGGAGAACCGCGGCAGACTCCGCCTGGCGTCGTCGGCCGCGAGTTCGGCGGCGTCGGTGATCCCGCCCGTCAGCAGGCCGCGGCCCAGCGGAGAGAACGCGACGAAGCCGATGCCGAGTTCGCGAACCGTCTCCAGGACGCCGTTGTGCTCGACGTCCCTGGTGAACAGGGAGTACTCGGACTGGACGGCGGTGAGGGGGTGGGTGGCGTGTGCCCGGCGGATGGTCTCCGGGTCGGTCTCGCAGACGCCGATGTACCGGACCTTGCCGGCCTGGACCATCTGGGCCATGGCGCCGACGGTCTCCTCGACCGGGACCTTCGGGTCGACCCGGTGGAGGTAGTAGAGGTCCACGACGTCCACGCCGAGGTGGCGCAGCGAGCGGTCGATGGCCCGGTGGGCGTAGGCGGGGGTGCCGTTGTGCCCGTGGGCGGTGCCGTCGTCGTCGAACTCGGTGGCGAACTTGGTGGCGACGGTGATCTCGTCACGCCGGCCACCGAGTGCACGGCCCAGCAGCCTCTCGTTGGCGAAGGGGCCGTACGCCTCGGCGGTGTCGATGTGGGTGACGCCGAGGTCGACGGCCTCATTGAGGGTGGCGATGCTCTCGTGCTCGTCGCGCGGCCCGTACCAGGCGCTCATCCCCATCGCGCCGAGGCCTTGGGCGGAGACGGTCAGGCCCTGGGAGCCCAGGGGGACGTGGTGCATGTGATGTCTTTCGGGGTCGTGGTCAGGACTGCTGGAGGCCGTCGGCGGTGATCAGCCGGGCCAGCTCCGCGGGCGCCGACAGGAACGGGGAGTGGCTGCTGGACAGGCGGTACGAGCGCTCCGAGCGGCTCGCCATCGCCTCCTGGAAGGCGGGCGGGAGCGCCTGGTCCTTCTCGCACACGATGTAGGTGGAGGGCACGGTTTGCCAGGCCACCTGGGTGAGGGGTTCGCTGAAGGACTTCACGGTCTGCAGGACCAGACGCGCGGCGGCCCGCTCGGCGTCCTCCGGGTTCGCGTCCGCGTAGAAGTAGTTCACCGGGTCCCCGGGGGCCGGCAGTGTGCCGGTCCGGCCGCTGGGCAGCTGTCCCCCGCTCTGGCCGGCGAGGGAGTCGCCCTGGTCGAGTTGGAAGGCGGCGAGGTAGACCAGGCGGGAGACACCGACGGCGCCGGCGGCGGCCTCGGTGACGGGCACCCCGCCGTAGGAGTGCGCCAGCACGGTCACCGGGCCGTCCAGACCGGCCAGGCGCTCGCGGATGGCCCGGGCGTCGTCGTACATCCCGGCGGGGTTCTCGGGGTCGGGCGAGGAGCTCGGCAGGTCGACGGTGGCGACCCGCCACCCGAGCGCGGTGAGTTCGGGGACGAGTTTCTCCCAGCACCAGGCGCCGTGCCAGGCGCCGTGCACCAGAAGGATCGTGGGCTGGTCGTTGTCTGCAGAGGCCATGGATCAACCTTGGAAGTGGGTGAAGGAAAGGGGCACATCAGCTCGGCGGGGTGGATGCCACCCCTCGGTAGGGGCAGGAGCGGACCACCGCATCGGCGGTGCGAGGGGGCGGCCGGTGCCGCCTGCGGTCGAAGGTACGGCCGAGAAGGAATGCCGGGCCATGTTCGTTTGTCCGGGGTTCTTGCGCAGTCGTCCCGAAGTGATCCGCTTCGCAGCAACCCGTCCCGATTGATGGTCCATAGTGGACGGTGAGCCTGCCGCGCATTCCCGGGGCTGCTGTTGCGGCTGCGGCCGGTTGGTCGTGCCACCTGCAGGGCGCCGCGCCGGCGGGCCGCGCTCCCGCACCGGCGGGCCGGACCGCGCGGACCATTTCCCGGACACCGGCGCTTGGTCCCGTGGGCGGAGAGCTCCCCGGACAGCAGCCTTGCCGTGAAGGAGCAGTTTTGTGAGAGCCATGATCGACGGCCTGGCCGTGCAGACCCACGGGTCGGAGTTCGGCCCCGCCGTGCTGCTGCTGCACGGATTCCCCGACAGCGCCGAGCTGTGGCGCGGCCAGGTGCCGGTGCTGGTGGACGCCGGCTATCGCGTGATCACCGTGGACCTGCGTGGATTCGGCGCGTCGGACAAGCCCGTCGCGGTCGAGGAGTACGCGCCGGCACGCGTGCTGGGCGATGTCGAGGCGGTGCTCGACGGGCTCGGTGTCGACCGTGCCCATGTGGTCGGCCACGACTGGGGCGCGGTGATCGCCTGGGTCTTCGCCTCCGCGAAGCCGGACCGGGTCGCCGGCCTGGTCTGCCTGTCGACCGGGCATCCCGCCTCCTACCGGCGGGCGGGCCGGGAGCAGCGGGAGAAGGGCTGGTACACGCTGCTCTTCCAGTTCGACGTCGCGGAGGAATGGCTGCTGCAGGACTCCGCTGCGCAACTCCGCGAGCTCCTTGCCGGGCACCCCGACATGGAGCAGGCCGTGGCCCGCCTCCAGCAGCCCGGGGCCATGACCGCCGCGCTGGGGCTGTACCGCGCATGGGCGCCGCCGGAGTCGCTGGTCGGCCCCCGCCGGCCGCCCGCCCCGGTCGACGTACCGGCCATGGGTCTGTGGGGCACCGAGGACCGCTTCCTGACGGAGCAGCAGATGACCGGGTCGGCTCAGGAGGTGCGCGGCACCTGGCGGTTCGAACGGATCGTCGGCGCCGGGCACTGGCTCCCGCTGGAGGCGACTGCCGCGGTCAACCGGCTACTGCTGGACTTCCTGGCCCGGACCACCGGGGATCGGCCGGCGGAGTGGCGAGGGCGATGAAGCCGACCGCGGGGAGCGCGCCCGTCCACCGCACCGACGCCGTCCGCAGGACCGCACCAGGCGGACCGCACCGGCCCGGGGGGAGCCGATGGATCCCCTGACGGACGTCCTGGCCCTGCTCGATCTGCGCGGCGCGCAGTTCGCGCGGCTGGAGGCGCAGGAGCCGTGGGCCGTCGGCTTCTCGGGCTATCGGCACATCAAGTTCGGCGCGGTCCTGCAGGGCGGTTGCCGGATCTCGGTCGCCGGGCTCCCGGGCTCGGTGATGCTGGGCGAGGGCGACTGCTACCTGATCGGCAGCGGCCGCGCCTACGAGCTCTCGGGTGGGCCGGCCGTGCCGGCGGTCCCGAGCGCCGAGGTGTTCGCCGACTACACCGAGGGGGCGACCGTCCGGATCGGGTCGGCGTGCGACGCGGTCGTGGTGGGCTGCGGGTTCGACCTGGACGAGGCCAACGCCGCGGTGCTGGTGGACGTCCTCCCGCCGCTCGTCCACCTCGGCGCGGCGGCGGGTACCGCGGGTGCCGTCCGGGCCGCGCTGGAACTGCTCCGTACGGAGACCGAGTCGCCCGGCTGGGGTACCCCCTTCGTCACCGAGCGCCTCGCCCACGTCCTCCTGGTCCACCTGCTCAGGGCCCATGTCGCGGAACGCGGCACTGCCGGGGGCGGGTGGCTCACCGCCCTCGCCGACCGGCAGATCGGGGCGGCGCTGGCTCTGATGCACGAGACGCCCGCGCACCGGTGGACGGTCGCGGGGCTCGCTGCCAAGGTCGGCATGTCGCGATCCCAGTTCGCCGCCAGGTTCAGCGAGTGCGTCGGTGTGCCACCGCTCGAGTACCTCGTGAGCTGGCGGATCCGGTCCGCGGCCCGGGAGCTGAGGACCACCGACCGCACCGTCTCGGCGATCGCCTCGCGGTGGGGGTACGGGGCGGAGAGCTCTTTCAGTCATGCCTTCAAGCGCGTGATGGGTGTCGCTCCCGGGCGCTACCGGGTGACCGGCACCCACGCCGGGCGCGAGACGGCGCCCCGATGACCTCGCGTGCGCACACGGACGCCCCGACGCCGTCGGGCGGCGGGGCAGGACGACCCGCCCGAGGTGGTGCGGTCCCGGGGAAGCGACGTGGCACGAAGGCCCTTGCACCCACTAATCAGACGAACTAGTCTGTCCGATTAGTGGGGCGGGGACTGGCCGACGGACCCCGGGCGTCCCACCCCCACCGACCGCACAGGGCACACGAGAGAACAGGCAGAGCTATGCGCGCAGTTGTTTTGGAGCAGTTCGCCAGCCCGCTGGTACTGAAGGAGATCGACACCCCGGCCGCGGGCCCCGGCCAGGTGCTGGTGCGGGCCAAGGCCAGCGGCGTGAACCCGCTGGACGTCAAGATCCAGGCCGGGAAGGCCGCACATGCCAAGAGCCGGCTGCCGGCCGTGCTCGGCCTGGACCTGGCCGGTGTGGTGGAGGAGGTCGGGCCCGGGGTGACCGGCTTCGCACCGGGTGACGAGGTGTACGGCCTCACCGGTGGCGTGGGTGATCTGCAGGGTTCACTCGCCGAGTACGCAGCGGTGGATGCCAGGCTGCTGGCCCACAAGCCCGTCTCGCTGAGCATGCGCGAAGCGGCCGCCCTCCCGCTGGTGGTCATCACCGCCTGGGAGGGCCTGGTGGACCGAGCCGCGGTGCACGGCGGCCAGAAGGTTCTGATCCACGGCGGTGCCGGAGGGATCGGGCAGGCGGCGGTGCAGATCGCCCGCGCCCGCGGGGCCGAGGTCTTCGCGACGGGCTCCCCGGGGAGCCTGGAGACCATCCGCGGGCTGGGCGCCACCCCCATCGACTACACCGGCACGCCGGTTGAGCAGTACCTCGCCGAGCACACCGGCGGGGAGGGCTTCGACGTCGTCTACGACACCGTCGGCGGGGCGACGCTCGACGCGTCCTTCTCCGCCGTCCGCACCTACACCGGGCATGTCGTCAGCGCCCTGGGGTGGGGCACCCACAGCATCGCTCCGCTCTCGTTCCGCGGCGCCACCTACTCAGGGGTCTTCACGCTGCTCCCGATGCTCACCGGGCGGGGCCGGGAACACCACGGGGAGATCCTGCGGGAGGCCGCGGCCCTCGCGGACCGAGGGGCGCTCAGGCCCCGCCTCGACCCGCGGCACTTCACCCTCGCCACCGTCGCACAGGCGCACGCAGCGGTCGAGGCCGGGACCACGTCCGGCAAGGTCGTGATCGACGTCGAGGGGTGATCTAGGGGGCGTACCGCAGCGCCTCGATCTGCGCGGCCGCCGTGATGACGTGCTCCCTGCGGGGCCGGTCCCGCCCGGTCGTGGGGTCGGGATCCTCCGGCGTGGTTGCGGCGGGAGGGGATCGGGGACAACGGCACCTGCGCTTCTGCCGGAGCGTCAATCTGCTTCGGAGGCGGTGTGGTTACGAGCTGACATTCGTTCCGGACGCCGGCGCTGCCATCGGACGTGACGCCACCGCGGCCCGACGTCGCCAGGCCGACCTCACCGCACCACGCAGATCTCGGGCAGCGGCCGGTGCCACTCTCCCAGCAACACCACCAGGACCTGGCGAGCCAAAGCCCGGACCCGGACCCAGCCCGGATCGGTGGCCAGTGCGTCCTCTGCCCATCGACCAGTCCGATCCCGGCCGCTCATCCCGCAGAAGATCAGATCGATCGCTCCAAGGTCGAGCACGACCGCCGGGTCTAGGCTCCCCTCCTCCGCCAGGCTCTCGGCCATCCGGAAGGCATGCTCGAAATCCAGGGCGATGTCATCAGTGGTGACGCCGTGCCCGGCCACCCATGCCAGTTGCTCCGAGGCATCGGCGGCCACCACGGTCAACGACTCGATGAGCAGACGGCGACGTCTATCCGACCCCCCATGACGCGAACCCCACCCCCTCGGCCGACGGACACCGACACGTCGGCCCCGGCCAGGAAGAGAGCACCCGGCTCATGAACGACGGTCCTGTCCAACCGCCCGCGACGCGGCCCCGCATGTCCGTAGGTGCCGAAGGCCGCGGCGGCGAACTTCGGATTCGGGCGTCGGGCTGCCTGCTCCCTGACCGCCGGCCGCCGGCCATGCCTACGCGCGTCGCGGCACGGGCAGCCCGGGACGCCCGTCGACGGTCCGGGGGCGATACTGGGCAGGAGGCGTCTCGACCGTGGTGGGCCGTGAAGCGAGGAGCGGACGCTGATGGACCTCCCCGATCTGAACAACGTCCTCGTCGAGTCGTTGCGCACAGCAGTCAGGGCTCTCGACGCTGACGCGGTCCTTGCCTACCTCTTCGACGAGGACGGCGAGGTGCTGCGGTTGACGGTTGCGGACGGGACGCCACCCGTGATCTTCATCATGCCGGAGCGCATCGCGGTCACGGCTCCCTATCCCACGGCGGTCGCCGCCCGGAACGGCGAGATCGCCGTGGCCGGACCCGGGTCCTCCGAGACGATACGGGCCCCGGAGGCCGCACCGATCCCCTATCTGGTGGCATCGGCGGCGCTCGGGTACGAGGGGCACTGCCTGGGCGCGCTCACCGCCGTCTGGGCTCCGACCCCCTCCAGCGCCGCGCCGTCGGACCGGAACCGTACGCAGCTCCGCGCGATCGCGGACGACCTGTCGGTGACCCTTGCGGCCTTGGCGAAGGCCGGGGTGCCCATGACTCCGGGGCGCAGCCCGGTGATCGCACCGGTGCTGCGTCCGGCCCGCCCCGCCATCGACGGCGCGGGCGGCGGTGCCGCGGCCGACGGCTGGGGACTGCCGGACGTCCCCGGCTCCAGCGCGGTCACCTTCATGTACCACATCCACCAGCTGGCCGCCGCGCTCAACGAGGCCGCCGACATCACCGATGTCATGGAGGTGGTGCAGCAGCGGGTCATGAAGCCGTTCGGTGCCGAGAGCTTCCTGGTGACCTCGGTGAAGTACGACAGGGTGTGGGTGGCGGGGTACAGCGACTGCCCTCAGGAGGCCGTGAAGCGCCTGCACGGATCCAGCGTTCATCTGGTCAGTCCGTTCACCGCCGTGCTGGGCGCGAGAGCGCCGCTGCTCTTCCCGGACCAGGCCGCCCTGTTGAGCGCGTATCCCGTGTCCAGGGGTTTCCCACGGATCGAGGAGAACGCGGCCGGCGGCTGGGTCTACGTCCCGATCGGTGTCGGCTCCCGCTCGACGGGCGCGTTCGCTCTCGGCTTCCGCCGGCCGCTGCATCTCGGAGCCGAGGAGCAGGCCGTCCTGACGATGATGGTCCGGCTGCTGGGACCCACTCTCGTCAGGGCGCGGGCGAGCCAGGCCGAGCAGAGCATCGCCGAGAACGTGCTCAAGACGCTGCTGCCGGAGGCGGCCTGGGACCTTCCCGGTCTCGCAGCCGTGGCCCGCTACGTTCCGGCGTGCGCCTCCGGAATGGGCGGCGACTGGTACGACGTGATCACCAGGAGCCCGGCGAAGGCCGCCCTGGTGGTCGGCGACGTGGAGGGCCACAGCATCGACAGTTCCGTGGTCATGGCCCAGCTCCGTACGGCTGTCCGTTCCTACCTCATGGAGGGCCACCCGCCCGCCTCCGCGCTGGCCCGGGCCAACCGGATGCTCACCCTGCTGGCGCCCGGCGTGCTGGCCACCTGCTGCGTCGTCGACGTGGACATCGACGACGGCACCCTGGAGATCGCCTCGGCGGGCCATCCGCCACCTGTGCTCCGGTACCCCGACGGGTCGGTGGCCACTCCCGACGTCCCACCGGGTCTGCCGTTCGGCGTCGACCCCGACGCCTGCTACGCACGGACTGAGGTGTCCGTGCCGCCCCGGTCGGTCCTGATGCTCTACACCAACGGTCTCAGCGTCTCGTCCGTGGACGAGCACGGCGCGGAGTCGCTGCTCACCTCACTCGGTCCGTCCGCCGTGACCCGGCCGGAGCGGCTGCTGGACCTCGTCCTGCGGACCTGTCTTGAGGCCCCGGCCCGCCGGGACGACGTTGCGGTACTGATCGCCGAATACCAGGGCGTACAGGGTGGGGGCCTGCGGCACACGGACAGCATGAACATCGGGCGCCACGACCTGCACGGCGTCGGGGAGGTCAGGACTTTCGTCCGTGAACGACTGCATGAATGGGGCCTGGAGGAGCAGGCCGACGCGCTGGAACTGATGAGTTCCGAGGTCGTGACCAACGCGCTGGTGCACGCCGACAGCGACGTCGACTTCAGGCTGAGGCACTACGACGACCGCGTCCGGGTGGACGTCCGCGACGCCGACCCCACCCCGCCGGTACCGGAACCGGTCGTCCTCGCCAACCAGCCCGGCTCCGAGTCGGAGCACGGGCGCGGTCTGGTCATCGTCGACGTGCTCGCCTCGGACTGGGGCAACACCCCGAGTGGCCGCGGGAAGACGATCTGGTTCGAGCAGACGGTTGCCGTCTGAGCGCTGCGGAGGCGGTGGTGCGTCCCCAGGCGTCCATGCCGGCAGGATGGGTCGGGACGGTCGGGCTGCGGCTGGTCCTCAGGTGTGGGCTGCGACGAGCCCGCGGGCTGCGGCCTTCGCCGCGTCCACAACGGTGCGGTCCTGCAACAGCCGGCCGGAGGCCAGGGCCCCGTCGATCAGGAGCCCGATGTGCCGGGCGAGCGAGTCGGGAGCGTCGGCACCGGCCTGTGTGCTCAGCTCGGTCAGCCATGCCTGGCGGCGTTGCGTGTGCTCGATGGTGATGGACCTGGCCTGCGAGTCCGGTTCGGCCTCGACGGCCGCGCTGACGAACGGGCATCCGAAGAAGCCGTGCCGGTCGAAGGCGGCCTCCAGGGCGTCGAAGAGGCCGACCAGCTGCTCTCGGGCGTCGTCGCCCGCCTGCTCCGCGGCGCTCTGCAGCTGGCTCATCCAGGAGTCGTCGGTCATGCGCAGGTACGCCGCGACCAGCTCCTCCTTGGTGCGGAAGTGTGCGTAGAGGGTCGACTTCGCCACGCCCGAGGCCTCGATGACCTGGTCGACGCCGACGCCGCGCAGCCCGTTGGCGTAGAACAGGTCGGCTGCCGCGGTGAGGATCCTCTCCTCGGACCTGGTCTTCCGGAATCGTGTAGCCATGGGCCCTCCCTAATCGGACACACTAGTTCGTTCGATTAATCGGGGCAAGCCACCCTGCGGCCTTCCCTACGGGCGGGTGGGCGGCGAACCGGCCCGCCACAGGCACGGCATCCGCCTGGCGTCCGCGCGACCCGACTGCAGCGTGGCCGACGTCCGGCCGGGCGCTTCCGGAGCGCTGAGCGCAGCCATCGGCGGCGAGCTTCTCCAGGGGCGGCTGACGGCCTGCCGCGCCGAGGAGGGTCGACCTGCGGCAGGACGGGTCGCGTTGGCCTCGGCCCACCCGGCCAGATGTGCGCGACGCCCCGGGCGAGCCTGTCGGCGATCACGCTCAGGGGCGGTCGGTACGTCACCGAGGGCCTGGCGCATGCCCCGGCCTTCGGGGGTGTCCGGGGCACGTACCCCCGGGAGACGCCGAGCGGGTCAGGACGACGAGGTGGCTCACGCGTCAGTCGGTTGCCGGCTGACCACTGTCGGCAACCCTCGCCACCGACGCGTGCGCGGCCCGCAGGATCTGCTCCGACAGAGGCGTGCCCGTGGTGGCGCGGGCAAGCAGGATGCCGCCGACGAGCGTGGCATAGGCCGCCAGGCCGGCGTCACCGGGCGCGATCCACCCAGCGAGCTCCTGGACACCCTTGGCGTAGGTCTCCCTGTGCTCGGGCTGGCGCGCGATGTCGCCCACGAAACCGGCTGCGGGGCAACCGGTGCCGGGATTGTCGCGATGATCGACGGAGAAGTAGGAGTCGAGCAGCGACTGCCACGCCGCCTGGTGCTCCCCCGCCTCCTCACCGAGGGCCAGGAGGTTTTGCAAGTTGTCAGCGAAGGCCTTGGCGGCTGCTTCTTCGACAAGCGCAGCTTTGGAGGCGAACTGCTTGTAGAAGCCGCCCGGGGTGAGTCCGATCGACTTCATCACGTCCGCGATGCCTACCCGGTCCACACCGTCCTCGCGGAACAGCCGAGCAGCCGCCGCTACCACTCGCTCCCGGTTGACCTTCGCTTCTGCCTGCGAGACGCGACTCATCTATCACCCTCCGTCATGCCGTCCGACTCTAAGATTATCCCTACCGTCTATCGACCGCCGCAGCTGCGCGTCGGCCGCACTCCCGGCCGGGCCCCGCAGGACGGCGGCCGCTCGGCCGCCGCCCGCCTGCCATCCCACCGCATCGGTGAGCGTCCGCAGGCTCCACGGCGGCCGCGCCGGGGCCGGGCACAAACAGGGCGGGAACGGCGCCGACGACGCCGGCGAGGGTGACGCTCCACGCACGACCCTGGGCCGGGCACGGCGTGTGTGCGCCGACCCGACCCGGGCCGGCGCACACGGACCCGGCGGGATCCGCCGGACGGACCCCTACGCGGCCCCGGGGCGCGGGACGGAGGTGCGGTCGACGAAGTCGCGGACCGCCTCAGTGAACAACGCGGGTTCCTCGATGTGCCCGAAGTGCCCACTGTCCTCCAGCACCACCAACTGGGAGTCGCGGATCAGCTCGTGCAGTTCCAGACTCCAGCGCGGTCCGCAGATCACGTCGTGCCGGCCCACGACGACCAGGGTCGGCAGCTCCAGCCCCTTGAGCGCGACGCGGTCGTCGATGACGTCGGGCACGAGGTCGTCGTCCAGACCCGAGATGAACGTGGCGCTGATGGCGTCCCGGATCGGGGCCAGCCGTTCCTCGTTGCCCCAGTAGTCCGCGACATACGACGGGAAAACACCCCGGGCGACCGCAGCGGTCTCCTCGTCGCTGGAGATGCCCGCCATCGCACCGAACGCGGCGAGCACCCCGGGCAGCCCGGGATGGCCGGCGTGCTTCACGGCGAACTCCTCCACCCTGCGGCCCGCCTCCTCGGCGTGCTCGGGACCGGTCACGGGTGCGCCGCCGTACAGGACGACGCCCGCCAGCCGCTCGGGGCGGTGCAGGGCGTGGTACGCGGCGACGAACGCACCGTGCGAGTGGCCCAGCAGGTGCACCTTGGGCAGGCCCAGACGGTCGATGACGACGTCCAGGAAGCTGCTGTACCTCTCCCTGGTGTAACCGTGCGGGTGCGACGGAAGACGGCTGTCCTCGGCGGTGCCGATGGGCTCGAGGTAGACCATGGTCAGGTGCTCCTCCAGGGCCGGCATGCGCAGGTAGTCCCAGAAGATGCCGGGGCCGCCGGAGTGGGCCACGCACACCGGGCCACTGCCGTGCACGTGGTAGCGCTGCGCGATGCCGGCGACCTGAACGGTGTGGGTGCCGGGGGCAAGGGGCCCGGGACGCTGCCCCGAGCCGTCCGGGTGGGTCGTGGGGACGTTCATGGGATCCTCCGAGAGGGTGTGCGGGTGTCTGTGACACCGACACGACGGTCCCGAAGGCCGGAAGTTCGATCGTCCCGTGGTGATCTGGGTCATAGTCGCAGGGCGCACGGTGGGAGCGAGGCGCGCCTCATCCTGCGGAGGACTGCGGGCGTGGTGCGTGGTGCAGGGAGAGCCGGTCGATACGCCCCCCGTCCAGCGTCATGATCCATGCGACCCCGGGTGGACAGTGGTCCGGGTTGTCCCACGGGTTGATCAGTTCCATCTCCCAGATCAGCAGGGACCGCCCCGCGACCACATGCACCGGTCGCTGCCGCACTCCCGCGGACAGATCGCACTCCATCCCCGCCACCATGAGGTCGGCTCCGCCCAGCCGTTGGCCTCCGCTCAGCAGCGCGATCTGCGGGGAGTAGCGGTCCTGGACCACCCTGCCGAACTCTCCGCGCTCGGCGGCGGCGAGCGTGTCGCGTGCTTCCCGCCAGCCGGCCTCCGTACGGCGAGCCGAGTCCTCGTGCGCCGTGACCGCGGTGGCCGTCAGGGCCCGGGCCACGGCGGAGCGTGCCTGGTTCAACCGGCTGCGCACGGTGCCGACAGGCACTCCGCAGGCCTCTGCTATCTGCTGGTACGAGGTGATGCCGGAGGAGAAGTAGCGCAGGACCACCGGCAGGCGCAGAGTCGGCGACAACTCCTCGACGGCCGCCCAGATCCAGTCCCGCAGTGCGTGTCCCTCCAGGATCTGCTCGGGTGTCTCCCCGTTCGACGGCAGCGGCACCTCCTCAACGGGGTCGATCCGCCCACGGGCGCGCAACACCGTTCGGGAGAGGTTGCGCACCACCATGCGCAGCCACGGCCCCACCGCCTCCGCGTCGCGGACGCCGACGATCCGCCGCAGCGCCACCAGGGCCGCTTCCTGCATGACGTCGTCCACGTCGGGGCCCGGCCCCAGCAGGCTCAGCGCCACGGCGCGCATCCCCGCCCGGTGGCGCTCCAGCAGCGACCCCAGGGCCGCGACATCACCCGCCTGGGCCGCCCGCGTCAGAACCGCATCCTCGGCCGAACCCACGCCCATGCTCATCCCTCGCCCCTCCATGCCACGGCACTTCCCCGGACCCCAACGGGGGCGCGGACACCGGGAGCGCCCTGAGCCACCTTCGGCCCGGCAGAGACCGGGGCCTCCAGCATCCGCCGTCCACGTCATCCTCCACATCCGGAACGAACTCCAGCAGGCACCGGGCAGGTGACACCCGACGCCGGGCACCAGGCCGATTCCTGCGGCAACGAAGCACCCGATACCGGTGGCAACGCCGCTGCGCCCCGTTCCGATCGCCGGTGACACCCGCCGATCCACCGCACCGCACCGTGTCGTTCGAAGCTCGCTGAGTCTGGGCGGTCGGGCACGACGCGGGAGGCCGTCCTTTCGGCCCCGCCTCAGACCGTCCACATGATAGATGTCACACGTCATTCATATGGCCCACCGTCGGAGAGGACGCCCCGCCGCGCGCCCGGCCCAACGGGACAGCCCGCACCGCTGGACCGGGGCCCCGAGGTCATCCCCGACTGCACACGCCCTGCCCGCCATGTACGGCGCGCCGCGTCCGGGCGGCCCGACCGGGCCCTGGGGAGCCGGACGGGTGAGTCCGGCCCCGATCCCGGCCCTGGCGGCCGCACCGCGTCAGCCGGGCAGGATGTTGTGGTTCACCCGGAACATGTTGGTGGGGTCGTACGCCTTCTTCGCGGCCGTAAGACGCTGGTAGCGCTCCGCGCCGTAGACCTCGCTCAACCGCTCGGGATCGGTGGCCTCTTCGACGGAGAGGAAGTTGACCATTCTGCGCCCGTCCGCCCAGGGCTCCATCGCGTTCATGACCTCGTCGAGTGCGCCGCCCAGGAACCCGGCCCGGTCCGGGCCGCCCACGCCGAAACCGAAGAGGACGAAAGGAAGCCCTCGGCTGGAGACGGCGTTGGGTACCGCGGGCTCACGGTCGAGTGCGCCGCCGAGCATGCGGATCTCGACGCTCACCAGCGGGGAGTCCGACCCGGGACCCAGGAGTTCGATCAGCTTGTCCGCCGCGTCGGCGGGAAACGCTCGCAACATCGTCGTGCGGTCGACATAGGGCATCGGCGTGAGCGGGTCCATATGGATGGCACCCATGGCGGCGTACGGCATCTCGCCCACGGTGTCGATGAGCGCCGGGGCGGCTGCGCGCAGGGGTGCGATCAGCCGCTCCCCCTCGGCCGCCGGACCGAGGTGGGCGATCCGCACGTGCACCACGAATGCCCCGCGGAGAGGCTCCGGCAACTCCGGCAGCGGGGGCAGCCGTTGCACGGCCAGCGAGGAGGACATCTCCTCCGGCATGTCCGACTGCCAGGTGCGCCAGGTGTGCAGCACATCGGCGAGATGTTCGCCGGGGAAGTAGATACCGCCGCCGTAGAAGTGAGTCAACGGGAACAGGTCGAATTCCAGCGCGGTGACGACGCCGAAATTCCCTTTGCCTCCGAGCAGGGCCCAGAAGAGTTCCGCGTCACTGTCCGCAGTGACATGCCGCAACTCGCCGTCGGCGGTCACCACCTCCAGTGAGCGAACATAGTCCGCGGCATATCCCCGGCTTCGGCCGAGAACGGGACTGATTCCTCCGCCGAGGGTGTAGCCGGCCACGCCCACCAGCGGAGCCGAGCCGCTCATAGGAGCGAGGCCGACCGATGCGGCCCGGTCGATCACCTCCTGCCAGATCACACCGGCCTCGACCCGAGCGCTTCGCCGGCTGGCGTCGACGGCGATGCCCTTCATGCGCCGGGTGCTGATCAGAACCGCGTTCCGAGCAGGGCCGACCTGCTGGTGTCCGGTGGTCTTCACCGTCACAGGCCTGCCCTGGCGGGCCGCGAAACGAACCGCCGCCCGTATGTCGGCCGCACTGGCGGCACCGACCACGAGCGCCGGCTCAAGGGACACGTTCAGGTTGAAGATCTGGCATTCCGCCTCGTAGCCCTCGTCACCAGGCAGCAGAACCGGGCCGCTCACCAGCGATGAAAGTTCGTCCGCCTCTGCGGGCGAAATCTGCGAGAACAGATCGTCAAAAGTCATGGAATTCCTCGTGAACAGTGTGCCGCGGAATGAGCGAGTATCCTGCCGCCGAGTCATCCCGCGCATGCGAACCGATGCACCAGTGGTGTCGGCGAGGGCCATATGCCCGCCGACTGGCAACGATTGGATTCTATACATAATCTAACCGGCCCGGGCAGCACCCCTCTCCGGATGCGGCCTCCCCCCGGGCCGGTGGTCGACGACCACCGGTGGCCCACCAGGAGGCCGCCGGCCGGGCCGTGCCTGGCGATGCGCGCAGGCCGAGCACCAGGCACTCACCCCCGTCGACCTTGGCTCGGTGGGCGATCCGGATCAACTGAGCGGTGATCCGGATCGCCCGCCGTGCGGGCACCTGAGCCAGGCGCCCACGACCCGGCCGAACCGGTTCATGACCGACCCACCTGCCGACCGGGACCTCGCGACCGGATCCGCCACGGCATGGGTCGCAGCAGACAGCTTGCCCGGCCGGACACCGATGACAGGCGAGTGGCCTGACGTACCATCAGCTCCGCGGGCGCACGGCCGGCCACCAGCAGCGGACGGTTTCGGTGCACCCCACCGTCAACCGAGTTCATCGGCGGCCTTCGCGGATGCGCAACGGCATCCGCACCCCACGGGAACGACCAGCCGTGACTGTCGCATCCATGCCCCGGCGGCGACCCGAACCCGGACCTCACACCGCACGGCCGCTCATGCCATCAGGTGCATGTAGACGGTGAAGTAAGCGACGAAGGAGAAGACGACGGCTGTTGACAGGGCCAGCGCACGCCCGCGCAGCGACCGGGCCATGAGGACCGGCAGCAGGATCAGCACCGCAAAAGAGATGGTGGCCTGGGCCGGGTAGTGCAGGACGACGACGGAGCCGATCCCTTCCGCGCCGAACACGCCCGCAAGCGCGGCCACTCCGACGGTGCGACGAAGCATGGTCTGCCCGCACCGAGCCCAGACGCCGGCGACGCCGAAGAGCGGTCCCGAGACCACTGCCATACCGACCCAGATGAGCGGCCAGGTGAGATCGCCCATCCCCGCGCGCCCGAAGCCGTACTCGGCGTAGCCGTAGTAGCCGATGACCAGACCCAGTTCCGCCAGCAGTCCGGCAGCGGCGGCGAGGGGCAACACGATCCTGCCCGCCAGGAGCACACCGGCCACGAAGGCCACGGCGCTCCAGACGGCCCCGGAGTTGGCGAGCTGGTTGAGCCCTCCGGGGAGCCACCCCTGGCCGAGGTTGGTGAGCACGCCGAAGCTGATGCCGCCCGCCAGCGCAGCCGCCAGGGCGTACCGGGCGCGTGCGGCGGGAGAGGACACGGTGGCGGCGGAAGTCGTCATGCTTGCACTTTCTTTGTCGGGACGGGTGGTCGCATACGGGTGGTGAACGCCGGACGCGGTACGCCGCGCACGAGTTGGTCGAGCAGCCCGGGACAGCTCGGTCGCAGGGGCGCCCGTGCAGCTGAGGTGGCTCCTCACTCCCACGGCCTCCGCCGGACCGTCCGCTTCCGCTTGCCGCGCCCGCCGACACGGCTCCGGCCACACCCCGGGCTCGGCGCCGTCGTCGCCCATCCCGGTGAGTGCATGCGGCGCCTTCCACGGGTCTGGCGACCGGGCTCGTGCCCAGCGGGCAGCAAGGGCCGCCGGTCATCGGCGGTGCCGAGACCACGGGAGGGCTCATGACCAGCAGACTAGGAAGGCCGCGCACGTTGCGGCTTCGGGCATAAGTCGGAGCTGTCCACCGGCACTACGACTTTCGGCCGACCGCTGATGTGATGCACGGCGCCCGGAAGCACGTCCTCTTCCAGTCGCGGCACGGGCCCTCACACCGAGGCGCAGTGTCGACGTACTCGCTTGAGTGCTCCACGAAGTGCGGAGACCTGTGCACCTGCCTCCTCACCGCGGCCCGCTCCTCCCACCGCGATCTGGCAGGTGGCTGTGGAGTTCGTCGGGTCTCAGAACGTACCGGGGCCGGCGCTCCGTCGGCTGCGCCACCCCCATCGACTCCGTTTGGGTTCCGGCGGCGATGAGAGAGCACGCACCGCGGCCCGGATGCGGTCGAAGGTGGCGATCGGGTTGGAGGTGTCACCGGGGAGGACCAGGCCGGCACACACCAGCTTGAACTTCTGGTCGCCGAGCGGCACGGAGACGAAGACCGGAGCGCCCACGCACCCCAGCGGCACGGCCCCGTCCCAGTGCATGGTGCCGTCCGCGCTACGGACGGCGTTTCCGACGACCACGGCCTGCAGTCTCTCGCCGCGCTCGGCGCCGACATCGTGACCCAGGATGTACGCAGGTACCGGCTCGGTGCCGATCGCGGCGAGGTCTGCCTCACGCGCCGCCAGCCCGTCGGTGATCTCATCGGTCGACCAGCGCCAGCCCTTGCGCTCGCCATGGACGTGCAGTCCCGCGGTCGGCATCACCGCCACGCCGATCCCTGCCAGATCGATCCAGCCATCGGCGAAGTCGCGCATGAGCAGCTTCTCGGCACTCATCGCGGGCTGGCACAGCTCGGCCCGCAGGGTCATCTCCCCTAGTTCGTACCCGGTTACCGCGCTTGCGGTCAGGAGGTACTGGTGGACCGCCTCCTGTCCGGGCGTGGCGTCGACGAGATCGTTGAACCAGAACGCGGTCCCGTGGCCGCGGTCGGTGTGCGCCTCCTGGAAGGGCAGCGTCGAGCGACCCGCATGGCGGACTATGGCGTCGATGACCTGGTTCTGGACAGCCGGTGACTCAGGCATGGGAGGGACCCTACCGACCCAGTTGCCCAGCCACCGCCCGCGAGCCGAACAGCAGGGCCATCCTCCGGTGCATGTGGACTCGTGAAGCGAGCAGGCAGCCGTCGGGGACGGTCAGGCACGACTACTCGACCGTTCACCGACACACCCACTCCGGCCGGCCCGGCACCATGCGAACCGGACGTGCCAGTGATAGCCCGCCTTCTGCCGCTCGTCGGCGTCCGACAGGGCGGGCCGGCCTCCCGTTGACCTGCCGTAAGCCGGACCATACGGGGAGCGAGAGCCACTCACCGGCTTCCTGCTTATCCCGCGTGGACAGACGGCAAAGGTCGCAGCGCTCGTAGAGCTCGTAACACGATCACGGGCCAGGCGTCCTGTTCGGGGCGCACTGCACGGTCAAGTGGGGATGAGACTCGGCCACCAGGGCGGGATGTTTCCCGGACACAGAGGGTCGGGGTAGTCGTCCACCATGCCGAGCCATGTCACCAGGAACCATGTGAACCACACGGTGAAGAGGAGCCCTCCCAGCACTGCTGCGCGTGGGTGACGTTTTCCCAGAGTGCCGTACAGGACGATCCACGGAACAGCTGCGGCGATCCAGATGAGAGGGCTGAGGACTGACAGGGTCAGGCTGGTGCTGCTGGCGTTGACGCCGATGTCGCACGCAGCCCAGATCCTGCCGATAGTGACGGTGGAGACCGCCGAGGCCAGACCCCCGAAGAGAACGCCGAACAGAATCCCGCTGGTCCAGGGCGTCGGACGACTCGATGTCTCCTCTCCCTCCATCGTCTGTGTCCGATCGTCGCAGGGGTGGAGACGGTCAACGTCCTGGACGTGGCTCCTCCGCAGCCTGGTTCCGCAGTCATCGCCAGCAGATGAGGCTGCAGGCCGGCCGCAGGATGATCCCAGCGATCACCCGGCGCTGCTCGCCGGCCCAGCCGGTTCACCGATCTGCTACCGTCGCGCTCTTCGCCGAGTTCCCTCCGCGGAGTCCCCTGGTAGGGCCTGCCATGCTCGATCTCCATGCCCGTGGCCCGTACGCACTGTGGCGCGAAGCGCTCGCCGTAGTGGACAGGGTCTTCAGTCCGCCCCCTGCGCTCGACCGACCGGTGAGCGGATGCATCCGCTGCATCCCGGAGTCCGAACTGCGCCTGCTCGGCGGTGACCCCGCCGAGGTCCCCGAGGATCTCCTCGGCCATTTCATGCGCGAGGTCGTCGACCACTGGGACGCCGACCAATACCCTCTGCTGTGGCGGCGCCTCATGCCTCGCGCGCTGCGCGCCTGGGGCCCGGGAGGCCACAGCACCGACCCCGCTCTCGAACTCGGCCACCTGGCCCGCCACGGAGCCGGGCTGCAGGGCTGGCCCACGCCTGAGCGGTCGGCGGTCGAGCAGGCCTTCCGAGCGCTGTTGGCCATCGCCCTGACCGATGGCCGGCCCGTCGGGGAGATCACCGACCTCATGGAGGGGATCGCCCACGCGACGGGCGGCCTGGAGCCGTGGCTGAGCCACATCGCCGGGCTCTCCGGTCCGCAGGCAGATGCCGGTCTCCTCCGCCTGGCCCTCTGCTGGGCGACGGAACTGCTCTGGGAGGAACTTGGGTTCGCCTGGTGGGACGACGGCGACACACAGACGATCGCCGACTGGCTGCCGACCCAACGCAGCCGCATCGCCGTCTTCGCCGCCCGGCACCCCCGCTGCAAGACGGCCAAGGACGCGCTGATCGCGATCGACCGGCTCCACGCCGGTGACCACAGTCCCTGGTTCTACCCGTACGGCCTGGACCAGCCCCTCGGACTGGCCCCGTAGAACCGGCCAGGCGCTACGAACGACGGACGCGGCTTCTCAGGGCGAGCCGCTGCACCACTCGATCGTGATCAATCACGCGGACGTCCTGGCGGCATCCGGTCAGCGGGCCAGGCAGAGGCTCAGTTGGCGGGAGGTCTCCACGAGCCGGTCCGCCCGCGGACGAGCGGTGGTGCCCGACGCCGTCGGCACCTGGGCGTCCCTGTTCCGGTCGACTGGCCGCGGCCACGTCGCCCGGCCAGTCGACTTGGATGCCGGTCGCGCTCGCCGCGACCGGCGTGCTTGCCAGGAAGCCCTGGGTGGAGCGCCGGTTGCGCGAGGCACGGCGCGGCGTGGTCTGCCGGAGCCCGGCGCCGCGTTCGTGACACCGGGAGTCATAGGGCGGGCATTCCCGACCCGGCGCGCCGGGCGCCGCTGTCTCCGCGGGCGCGTCGCATCTCGTCGTGGGCCGGTCGGTCACACGGGCGGAGGCGCGCTCGGTGGGCTACCCGATGGGGAGGCCGGTGTAGTTGTCGGCGAGTTCGGCGGCGGCGTGCGGGGAGGCGGCGATGCGGTCGAGCTGGGAGATCTGGAGACGGGTGTCGAAGTCGCTCTGCTCAGGGTCGGTGTGCAGGGTCGTCGTCATGAAGTACGAGAAGTGCTCGGCCCGCCAGACGCGGCGCAGGCAGGTGTCCGAGTAGGCGTCGAGCAGTTCGGCGGAGCCGGTCTCCTTCAGGTGGGCGAAGGCCCGGGCGAGCACGATCACGTCCGACGCGGCGAGGTTCAGTCCCTTCGCCCCGGTGGGCGGCACGATGTGCGCCGCGTCGCCGGCCAGCAGGACCCTGCCCCATCGCATGGGTTCGGTGACGAAGCTGCGCATCGGCAGGACCGACGTGGAGGTGATCGGGCCGCGTTCCAGCCGCCAGTCGCCGTCGAGAGCGAAGCGGGCGTCGAGCTCGTCCCAGATGCGGCCGTCCGGCCATTCGGCGGGGTCGGTGCCGTTTGAGACCTGGAGGTACAGCCGGCTGACCGTGGTGGAGCGCATGCTGTGCAGGGCGAAGCCACGTGGCGAGTGGGCGTAGATCAGCTCGTCGCAGGAGGGCGGTACGTCGGCGAGGACGCCGAGCCAGGAGTAGGGGTAGACCCGTTCGAAGGTGCGGGTGGCCCCGTCCGGGATCGCCCTGCGGGTCACCCCGTGGAATCCGTCGCACCCCACGACGTAGTCGCAACCGAGGGTCCTGCGTCGTCCCTCGTGGAGGTAGTGGATCACGGGCCGGTCGGTGCCGGCCCCGGCGACGGTTTCCACCCGGGCCTCGAAGAGCAGCGGTGCACCGTGGGCGATCTGAAGGGAGATCAGATCCTTGACGACCTCGGTCTGGGCATAGACCCACACCCGGCGCCCGCCGGTGAGGGACGGGAAGTCGATGCGCTGGGCGCGGCGGTTCCAGCGCAGTTCGATCCCGTCGTGGACCAGGCCCTCGCGCTCCAGCCGCTCGGCGGCGCCGGACCGGCGGAGCGCGTCCACCGTGCCCTGCTCGAGGATTCCGGCGCGTTGCCGACGCTCGACGTAGGCGCGGTCACGGCTCTCCAGAACGGTGCAGTCGACGCCGGAGTCGTGCAGCAGCCGGGCGAGCAGCAGCCCTGCCGGGCCGCCGCCGACGATGCCGACGGTGGTGTGGTCCATGGCGGTCACTTCTCTTCTTCGAGAACGCGGTCGGCGATGGCGAAGGCGGCGTTGGCTGCGGGCACGCCGCAGTAGAGGGCGGACTGGAGCAGGACCTCGCCGATCTCGTCGGGGGTGAGGCCGTTGCGGCGGGCGGCCCGCACGTGCATCGCCAGTTCCTCGTGGTGGCCGCCCGCCACCAGCGCGGTGAGGGTGATGCAGCTGCGGGTGCTGCGGCTGAGTCCGGGCCGGGTCCAGATCTCGCCCCAGGCGTAGCGGGTGATGAAGTCCTGGAAGCCGGCGGTGAAGTCGGTGGTCCGGGCGGTCGCCCGGTCGACGTGGTCGTCGCCGAGTACGGCCCGGCGTACGGCCAGGCCCGCGCGGTGCCGGGCAGCGTCGTCGGCCGGCGGTGTTCCGGGCTCGGCCGCGAGGTGGTGGAGCAGGGCGGCCAGGACCGGCGCGGGGCGCTCCACATTGGCCAGGTGGGCGGCGTGTGCCACCTCGGCGAGGGAGGCGCCGGGGATGCCGTCGGCCAGTTCCCGGCCGTGCTCGACGGGGGTGGCGGGGTCCTCCCGGCCGGCGACGACCAGGGTGGGCGCGGTGATGCGCGGCAGTTCGGCGCGTACGTCCCAGGAGGCGAGCGCTTCGCAGAGCCCGGCGTATGCCTCGGGTGCCGTCGCGGCCAGGTCGTCGATCAGGGCCGAGGCGGCCGGGTCGCAGGCGTGGGACGGGCTGAACCAGCGCGCGGCGGCGGTCCGGGCGACCGGGCCGGTGCCCTCCGCGCGGACCAGCGCAGCCCGGTCTCTCCAGGCCTGCGGCTCCCCGAAGCGGGCGGAGGAGCAGAGGATCGCCAGCGAGGTGATGCGTTCCGGGTGGTGGACGGCCAGCCAGGTGCCCACGGCGCCGCCGAGCGAGATTCCCGCGTAGGCGAAGCGGTCGATGCCGAGTCGGTCCGCCAGGTCCAGTACCAGGCGGCCCAGGTCGGCGACGGTGCCGCCGTCGGGCAGCAGCTGGGCCGGGGAGCCGCCGTGGCCGGGCAGGTCCCAGCGCACCACCCGGCAGGTGCGGGCGAGAGCCGGGACCTGCGGGTCCCACACGGCCAGCGAGGTTCCCAGCGAGGGGCCGAGGATCAGCGGCGGGGCGGAGTCGGGGCCGTCCACGCGGTGGTGCAGCAACGGCTGCTCGGGGGCGGGGATGCTCATACGGTCTCCCTGTGCGGGTACGGACGGTGGGGATCGGGCCGGGCCCCCGGTTGTCTCACGGGGACGGGCGTACCGGTCCGGTGCGGCGCAGGGCGCGCTCCAGCAGGGCGGCCGCGGAACCGGTGTACCGCGTGGGGTCGGTGAGTTCGCGCAGCTGCCGCTCGGAGACCGCACCGGCGACGGCGGGCTCCTCGAGCAGGGCCTGGCCGAGTCCGGTGCCGTGTTCGGCGGCACGGCGGGAGGCCCGGGCCAGGGCCTGCTCGGCTGCGGCGCGGCCGAGCCGTGCCGACAGCGCGGCGGCCACCCGTTCGCTGACGACCAGGGCCTGGGTCGCGTCGAGGTTGTGCCTCATCCGGTCGGGGTGGACACGCAGCCCCTCGGCCAGCTCGGCGGCGTCCCGGGCGGCCCCGGCGACCAGCCGCAGGGCTTGGCGCAGCGGCTGCCACTCGGCGTGCCAGGCGCCGGCCGGGCGTTCGTCCTCGGCGGCGAGCGCGCCGTAGAGCACCGAGGCGAGGGCGGGTACCTGGCGGGCCGCGGCGGCGATCAGCGTGGCGCGGACCGGGTTGGCCTTGTGCGGCATCGCGGACGAGACCCCGCCGCTGCCCTCGCTGAGCTCCGCGGTCTCGGTCCGGGACAGCAGCAGGACGTCGGCGGCCACCTTGCCGAGGGCGCCCGCGGTGAAGGCGAGCGCGCCGCCCAGGTCCGCCACGGGGGTGCGCAGGGTGTGCCACGGCAGGGCGGGCTCGGCCAGTCCGGTCCCGGCGGCGTAGGCGGCGAGCAGCCGCAGGCCCAGGTCGGCGGCTTCGGATGCGCCGTCCGCCGCAGGCTCACCCCCTGCCGCCGCGGGCTCACCGCCGTCCGCCGCGGGCTCACCGCCGGCCGCCGAGGCCGGCTCACCGCGGGCCTCGGCGAACGCGTGGAAGGCGGCCAGGGTGCCGGCCGCGCCGCCGAGCTGGACGGGCAGCGCGGCGCGGGCCGCCGCAAGACGGTCATGGGCGTCCAGCACCAGGGACCGCCAGCCGGCGGCCTTGAGGCCGAACGTGGTCGGCACGGCGTGCTGGGTGAGGGTGCGTCCGGCGATCGGGGTGTCGCGATGCTCGGCGGCAAGGCGTGCCAGTCCCAGGGCGGTCCGGCCGAGGTCGGCGAGGACCGGCTCCAGTGTGCGTACGGCCACCAGCATGGTGGCCGTGTCCAGCATGTCCTGGCTGGTGGCGCCGCGGTGGACATACTCCGCGGCCTGCGGGTCTCGCTCGGCGACGGCGGCGGTGAGGTCCGCGACCAGCGGGATGACCGGGTTTCCTCCGGTGCGGGCCCGCAACGCCAGGTCCCGTACGTCGTAGCGCGCGGTGTCGGCGGCCGCCGCCCGGACGGCGCGCGCGGCTGCGGCCGGGGCGAGTCCCAGCGCGGCCTGGGCCTGCGTCAGCGCGGCCTCGGCGTCCAGCATCGCGCGGACGTACGCCGCGTCGCCGGTGGCGGCCTCCGCCGGTGACCCGGCCCAGCCCGGAGTGAGCAGGCCGATGTCCTCCGGGGTGTCAGTCGAAGGCAAGGAAGACCGTCTCCTCGTGCTCGCCGTCCCCCTGGAGCCGGATGTCGAAGCGGTACACCCGCTCCCTCTCCCGGACGGCGACCAGGGTGCTCCGCCGTGCGGGCTCCAGCGAGGAGAGCAGCGGGTCGGCGTCAGCCCCGGGCAGGTCCGGCAGATAGATCCGGGTGTGCAGGTGGTGCAGCAGACCGCGGGCGAAGACGATCACCGAGAGGTAGGGGACGCCGCCGGGGGGCAGGGTGTGCACCTCGTACCGGCCGTCGGCGTCGGTGGCGATCCTGCCGAAGCCGGTGAAGGAGGTGCTGTTGCGGCCGATGACCGCCCCGGTGACGGGGTCGCGGCGCAGCGAGCCGGGGGCGCCGCTGCGGGAGCCGTCGGGCGCTGGCTGCCACACCTCGATCAGCGCGTCCGGCACGGGTGCTCCGGCGCCGTCGTGGACCAGGCCGTGGACGGTGAGGGTGTCGGAGCCTGTGGCTGGGGCGATCTCGCCGCCCTTGGGGAAGGGCAGGGCGTAGCCGTAGAACGGGCCCACGGTCTGGGAGGGGGTGGGGG
>NZ_LIQR01000312.1 GCF_001418575.1 Peterkaempfera griseoplana | reverse complement strand
CGCCCAGGTACTCCACGTTGGCGAGCACGTCGGGGCCGGGGGGCAGCAGGCCGCCGTCGCCGAGGGCGGCCAGGATGCGGGAGTCGTCCGCGGCGGCCGTGCGCAGCTCGAAGAGGGTGCGCTCGGCGGTGGCGACGGCGTCGTCCAGCAGCTCCCGGAGGTCGTCGGCGGCGCGGTCCAGCAGGTCCGGGGTGAGGGTGGCGGGGCCGCCGACGGGGGCGTCCGCCGCGTACGGCGCCAGGGAGAGCAGCTCGGCCAGGCGGGGTTCGGCGGCGAGCTGGACGGCGGTGCCGTGGTCGGCGGCGAGGGCGGCCTCGGCTGCGGCGCGGGCGTCGGCGGCGCGCGCCGCCGCGAGTTCGGCGCGGCTCTCCACGGCGGCGGACTCCCTGGTCCGGGCGGCCGCCTGCTCCGCTACGGCGCGGGCCCGGTCCAGGGCGGTGGTGGCGGCCTTCTCCGCGTCGGCGGCGTGCAGGGCGGCGCGGGCGGGGTCGCCGGGGTCGCCGTCGCGGGCCTCCTCGATCCAGCCGGCCTCGACGGCGGCCCGGGTCTCCTGTTCCACCTCGGCGAGGCGCTGACGAAGGTGCTCGGCCTCGCTGCGGGCCTTCTGCGCCGCGGTGGCGGCGGCGGTGGCGTCGCGGTGTGCCGCCTCGCCGTCGCCCTGGAGCGCCACGGCGCGGGCGTCCTCCCGGTCCGCCTGGGCCTCGGCGTCGGCGGCAGCGCCCTCCAGTGCGCGGACCAGGGCGGCCGCGGCGCGGGCGCGGGCTGCCAGGGCGGGGGCGGCGTCCCGTTCGGCCTCGCGGATGGCGGCGGTGACCCTGGTGGAGCGGTCGGCCGCCGCCCGGTGGCGAAGCACCGCCTCGGCGGCCTGCCAGGCGGAGTGCAGGGTGCGGGCGTCGGTGAGCTCACGGCGCAGGGCCGCGGCGTCGGCGGTCGCAGCGGCCAGGCCCAGAGTGGCATGACGGTGCGTCAGCTCGGCGGTGATCAGGGCGTGGCGGGTGCGGTCGGCCTCGGCCTCGGTGACGGCGGAGGCGGCCTCGTCGACCTCCACGGCCAGGTCGTGGGCGCGGTCGCGCTCCAGGGCCGCGCGGGCGGCGAGGGAACGGGCGAGGCGCCGGGCGCGGCGGTCGGCGGCCCGGTGTGTCTCCCGTACGGTCTCGCGGGCCGCGGTGGCCTCGACGATGCGCTGGAGCAGGTCGAGTGATCCCGCGGTGAAGTCCCGCTCGGCGGTGAGTTCGGCACGGCGGCCCAGCTTGGCGGCGAAGCCGTGGACGAGGTCGGCCAGGCCGTCGGTGTCCCGGGTGTCGGTGACGGCGCGCAGCAGCAGGTCGGTGAAGTCGGAGTCGTTCTTCACCGAGAAGAGGCCCGCGGCCTCGCCCTCGTCGGCGTTCATCTCACGCTGGTAGCGGAAGAGTTCGGGGTCCAGGCCGAGGTCGCCGAGGTGCTCGTTCCACCGGTCGTGGATCTCCTCGAAGGTGACCTCCAGGTGGGGGTCGGCCCTGCCGGCCTCGGTGAGGGCGTCGCGGAACCCCTTCATGGTGCGGCGGCGGCCGCGGGAGGCCGGCCTGGGGGCGGCGCCCTCGCCGCTCTGCGGCGCCGGGACGGGGGGCAGCACGATCCGCTCGGCGACCGGCAGGGAGTCCAGGGTCATGCCCGGACCGGGGCGGAAGGAGTACCACAGTTCGGCGAACTTCCGCGGGTCCGAGGAGACCTGGCGGCCGCGCCACTCGCTGACCTTGCCGACCACGACCAGCTCGCCCGTGAGGGTGTGCTGCCACTCCAGGGCGACATGGCCGCAGTCGTCGGCGAGCAGGAACTTGCGCAGCACGCCGGAGCTGGCGCCGCCCAGGGTGTTGCGGTGGCCGGGCAGCATCACCGAGAAGATCAGCTTCAGCAGGACGGACTTGCCGCCGCCGTTCTCCAGGAAGAGCACGCCCGCGGGCGCGGGGCGGCGCGGCGGGCCCTCCGGGTCGTCCCCGAACAGGCCCGGCTGCTGCGGCGCGGGGTCGCTGACGGGCTCGCCGACACCGCGCAGGTCGAGCAGGGTGTCGGCGTAGCGCGCACCGGCGGGCCCGATCGAGTACAGGCGGACCCGGTTGAGCTCGTACATGGGGCGGTGGTCTCCTGGGCGGTCGTCGGCGGGTCCCGGCGGTGCCGGGGCCGTCAGGGGGTTGGCGTCAGAGGGTTGTCGTCCGGGCGGGTGGCGTCGAAGGCGAAGTGGCGTCGAAGGGGTGTGGCGTCAGGGGAGGCGTCAGAGCGAGTGGAAGGGCAGGCCTGCGTCGGCGACCAGCTCGTCGCTGTCGTCGGCGGGGAGGAGGGTGGCGGTGCCGTCGGTCACCGGGACGACGCCGAGGTCGAGGAGTTCGGCCATGGCCGCGGTGGCGGCCAGGTCGCGGACCTGCAGCTGGTAGCGGGCGGTGGTGCGGTAGGTGCCGCCGGAGTCGTCGGACGCCTTCTGCAGGAAGCCGGAGTCGACATGGAAGGCGACGGCCTTGCCCACGATGCCGATGGTGGAGCCGGAGAGCCGGCGGGCGTCCTTGGTCGCCCCGGTGGCGCTGCGGCGGGCCCAGACGCGCCAGGCCGCCTCCAGGCCCGGGGTGTCGCTGGCCGGGTCGGTGTTGGTGCCGTCCGCGGCGGCCTGCTCCTCCAGCCGGCGGCAGGCCTGGCGTACGAAGGCGTCGACGCCGTTGACACTGATCCGGCCGATGTAGCCGTCGTCCGCCAGGTCCTCCGGGCGGGGGAAGGCCATGGCGGCGACGGCGAGGTGCGCCAGGCCGTGCAGAAAGCGGTCAGTGGACTCGGAGGCGGCGCGGCGGGAGTAGTCGCCCATCCGGACGGCGAACACCGAGTCGTGGTCGGCGGCCACGGCCATACCGGCCCTCGGCGACACCTCCAGCACCACCAGCCCCAGGCCGGTGGCCACCGCGTCGGCGAGGCGGGCGAACGGCGGATCCTCCCGGTAGCGGCGGATCAGCTCTCCGTACTCGGCATCCCGGGCGGGCAGCAGCTTGGGCTGGAGGCCGAAGGAGACCAGCCGGGCGGCGTCGGCCGCATCGGCCGGGGTGACGGCGGCGCGGCCCGGGAGACCGCCGTCACCGGGCGCCGGGCCGACGGTGGTGTGGACGTCGGCGTCGTCGGGCGTGCTCACGGGCGGGACTCCTGGGATCGCTGCGGTACCGGACTCATGGCCGTTGGGGCCGTACGGGGGGCGGGGAACCGTGCGGTCCCCCGGCCCTGACGGGGCCGGTGGGCGGGCGGCCGTGCCCCGGGGCTGCCGGGCCGGCGCCCGGCCCCGGGC
>NZ_LIQR01000311.1 GCF_001418575.1 Peterkaempfera griseoplana | reverse complement strand
AAATGTGTATAGTAGACAGCCCGGGTACGGCCGCGGGTGGAGCCGGGGCGTCCGGGGCGGCGACCCTGGTCAGCGACACCGCGCACACCTTCAACTCCGGCTGGAAGGAGACGGGGTCCACCGCGTCGCTGGTCACGGCGTTCACACAGCGGTACTCACCGAAGAGGTCGTTCCAGTGGAACGGCGCGAAGCAGCACCCCGGCTGCACCCGATCGGTCACCACCGCGGGCAGCACCGCCCGCCCGCGCCGTGAGGCGACCTCCACCGAGTCGCCCTCGGCGATGCCCAGCGTCCGCGCGTCCTGCGGGTGCAGTTCCACGAACGGCCCCGGGTTGAGCCGGTTGAGCTTGGCCACCCGGCCCGTCTTGGTCAGGGTGTGCCACTGGTGCTGCAGACGGCCGGTGTTGAGCACGAAGGGGAAGTCGTCGTCGGGGAGTTCGGCCGGCGGCAGATGCGGGCGGGCGTAGAAGACCGCACGGCCGCTGCTGGTGGGGAAGACCGGACCGCCGTCCTCGCCCAGGTAACGGATCGGATTGCGGTCCGGTCCGTCCTCGGTGGCGGCCGGCCACTGCACGGGAGTCCGCCGCAGCCGCTCATAGCTGACGCCCCGCAGGTCGTAGCCGGTTGCGGGGTTCCAGGCCTGCTTGATCTCCTCGAAAACCTCCTCGGCGCTGCCGTACGAGAACCCCTCCTCGTACCCCATCGCGCAGGCGACCCGGGCGATGATCCGCCAGTCCGCCATCGCCTCCCCCGGCGGGTCCACCGCCTGCCGGGCCAGGGTGAGGTTGCGCTCACTGTTGACCAGGACGCCCTCGCTCTCCACCCACATGGCGCCCGGCAGCACCACGTCGGCGTAGGCGTTGGTCTCGGTCTCGGCGAAGACGTCCTGGGTGACGACGAACTCCGCAGCCTCCAGTCCCTCGATGACCGTCCTGCGGTTGGCCACCGAGGCCACCGGGTTGGTGCAGATGATCCAGCACGCCTTGACGGCACCGTCCGCCATCCGCTGGAACATCTCCACGGTGCCCTGTCCGACCCCGTCCCGCCGGACCGTGCCCGGCTCCAGCCCCCACAGCTCCTCGACGAAGGCGCGGTCCTCGTCCACCAGCACCGACCGCTGTCCCGGCAGCCCGGGACCCATGTAGCCCATCTCGCGCCCGCCCATGGCGTTGGGCTGCCCGGTGAGCGAGAAGGGGCCGCTGCCCGGGCGGCAGATGGCGCCGGTGGCCAGATGCAGATTGACCAGGGCGTTGGTGTTCCAGGTGCCGTGGGTCGACTGGTTGAGCCCCATCGTCCAGCAGCTCATCCACTCGCCCGCGGTGCCGATCCACTGGGCGGCCCGCCGGATGTCCTCCGCCGGGATCCCGGTGATGCCGGCGACCGCCTCGGGCCGGTAGTCCGCCAGGAACCCCGGCATCGCCTCCCAGCCCTCGGTGCGCTCCGCGATGAACGCCGGATCGGTGTGCCCGTTCTCCACCAGTTGCTGCAGCAGCCCGTTGAGCAGCGCCAGATCGGTACCGGGACGGATCTGCAGGAAGAGGTCGGCCTTCTCGGCGGTGGCGGTGCGCCGGGGATCGACGACGATCAGCCGGGCGCCCGCCTTCACCCGCTCCATCATCCGCAGGAAGAGGACGGGATGGCAGTCGGCCATGTTGGAGCCGATGACCAGGAAGGCATCCGCCCTGTCGAAGTCCTGGTACGACCCGGGCGGCCCGTCGGCGCCCAGCGACAGCTTGTAGCCGCTGCCCGCACTGGCCATGCACAGACGGGAGTTGGACTCGATCTGGTTGGTCCGCACAAAGCCCTTGGCCAGCTTGTTCACCAGATACTGCGCCTCCAGGCCGAGCTGCCCGGAGACATAGAAGGCGACCGCGTCCGGCCCGTGCCGGTCGATGACGGCCCGCAGCCGCCGCGCGGTCTCCGCGATCGCCTCGTCCACTCCCGCCGGCTGCGGCTCGTCACCGCGCCCGGCCCGCACCAGCGCCGTTCCCAGCCGCCCCGGCGCGGAGAGCATGTCCGCGGTGGTCGCGCCCTTGGTGCAGAGCCGCCCGTGGTTGGCCGGGTGCTCCCGGTCGCCCGACGCCTTCAACACGGTGCGGCGCCTGTCGGGGCCGGTCGCCACATCGAGGACGATCCCGCATCCCACACCACAGTACGAGCAGACCGACCGCACCCCGGCGGTCGTGGTCCGCGGGTCCTGCGCGGTCACGGGCAACCCCTCTCCTACGGCGGCTCTGTCAACGCCGACCGTACGAACCGACGGTTACGCGGGTGTCACGCTCTGCCCCAACCCGGGGTTACGCCCACCACACAAGTGGGCGCCGGGCCCTGTGAGCCCGGCGCCGGAACCGGGTCCACGGCGGGGACGAGGGGCGCGGACGCCCGGCACGGCGTACGGTCGGCGGTCTCGCCGGCACGGCCGCGGCACGCCGGCCACGGTCCGGACGGCGTAGCCTGGACGGGCCGGTAATGCCGTCCGGGGGGGGATATGGCGATGCATCAGGGCGTGATGTCACGGGGCCTGCGATTCGGACTGCGGGTCGGGAGCGTGTCAGCGGCGGTGTGGGTTGCGCTGTGGCTGGTCGGCACAGTGAGCTCACTGCTGAGAGGGTCGGGACGGGAAGCAGTCGCGATCCTGGGCCGGGGGCTGCTCAGCGCCGGGGGCAGCCTGGCGACGGGGGCACTGCTGGGCGTGGCCACCGGTGCCGCGCTGGCGGTGGCACCGTCCCGGCTGATCGCCCGCGGCACCCTCCGGTGCACGCTGGCGGCGCTGGTCGGCGGGGTGGTCTTCCTCGGTGAGGTCGCGGTGGTCGCCGTCACCTCGGACGGCGGTTACGGGCCGGTGCTGCTCACTCTGGCGGCGGTTCCGGTGGTGGCCGGGACGACGGCCGCGTACAGCGGGGACATCGCGGGGCACACCCGGAGGCACGCCTGGCTGCGGACCCCCGGCGCGGCCCGCAGCCTCGCCGCTCTGCTCTCCGCACAGGGAGGTTGGCGCAGCAAGGCGCACCAGGCTCTGAAACTGCTCTGGTGACCCGCCCTCCCCGGCCTCATGCCGTCGGAAGCGGTGCGGACCGCCCCGGTCGGCCCCTCCGGGCGCCGACCGGGGCGGTCCGGCACGCGACACGGGCGGCCGTCACTCCTTGGCCGTCACCACGGTCACCGGCCGGACCCTCAGCGCCACCCGCCCGGGCAGGGCGGTCGCGACGAGTGCGAGGAGCCCGGCCACCGCGACCACGGTGGCGTACACCAGCGGCGTGACCGCGGGCGCCGCCCTGCCCGTCATGCCGATGCTGAACGAGGTCAGCACCGCCAGCGCGATGCCGCTGCCGAGCGCGGCGGCGAGGAGGAGCACCGACAGCGCCTCGGTGCGCAGCATGCCCAGCACCTGACGGCGGGTCGCCCCGGCGAGGCGCAGCAGCGCGAACTCACGGACGCGCGCCGAGACCGACATGGCGAGCGTGTTGACCACGGCGATGGCCGTGAAGGCCAGTACCAGCCCCATCGCGACAAAGTTGACCTCGGCGTTGGCCTGCTGCCGCTGCGCCTGGAGGGAGTCGGCGTCGCCCGGCGAGAGCACCACCAGCCCGGGGAGGCCGTGCAGCGTCCCTGCGAGCTGGGCCTGCGTACGTGCGGTGCCGACCAGGACGGAGGAGGCCAGCGGGTTGTCGACATGGCGGGCGATCAGGTCGTGGGCGAAGGTCAGGTCGCCGAAGCCGAGACCCCGGGCGTAGACGGCCGCGACGGTCACCGTGACGGGCGTGCCGTCGCCGAGGGTGAGCCTCAGGGTGCTTCCGGGCTTCAGACGGAGCTGGTCCGCCGCCAGTTCGCTGACCGCGACGGTGTGCTCGCCGAGGCCGCGGAGCGATCCGGCGGTGACGTCCGGGTCCCAGGTGCGCGCCAGGCCCTGCGGGGTGACGCCCTGGGCCGCGTACTTGTCGAGGCCCACCCGGACGGTGGTGCGGACCACCTCGGTGACCACGTCGTGGTGCGAACGCAGCCGCTGTGCCGCCGCGGCCGGGACGCCGGGACCCCGGGAGGCCACGACCCAGTCGGCGCGCACCCCCTCGCGGGCCTGGGCGCGGGCCGCGTCGCCGAGGGTGGGCTGCACGAAGAGCACCGTGCAGGTCATGCCGATGAGCAGGGCGAGCGGGGTGACCACGGAGGCCATGCGGACGGCGTTGCCGCGGAGGTTGGAGGTGGCGAGCCGGCCGCCGTGGCCGGTGAGCCGCAGCGGGCCGGCGAGCAGCAGGGCCGCCGCCCTGACCAGCAACGGTCCGAGCAGGGCGACGGACGCCGACAGGACGACCACGGCGAGGAACGTCACCGGCGTGGAGGCGGGCTCGGTACGCAGGGCGCTGAGCAGCACCACGAGTGCGGCGCCGCCGGCAAGCAGCAGCAGACCGGCGAGGACACGGCCCACCAGGGGCCTGGTGTCCTCGGACTGGGCCTCGGCGAGCGCCTCGGTCGGGCGGATCCGGGAGACCCTTCGGGAGGCGATCCTCGCGGCGGCCCAGGCGCCGAACAGGGTCGCGGCCACGGCGGCGAGCGGCGGGAAGACGCTGACGGTGCGCTGGAGCGTGACGGGCACGGCGCCCAGGGCGACGAACCTGTCGTACAGCCAGCCGCCCAGGGGAAGCCCCACCAGGGCCCCGGCCGCGCCCGCGGCCGCCCCGACGACCAGCGCCTCCCGCCCGAGCAGCCTGCGGATCTCCCCGGAGGTGGCGGCGACGGCACGGAGCAGGGCCAGTTCGCGGTGGCGCTGCTGGACGGAGAGCGTGAAGGTGCCGACGACCACCAGGACCGCCACCAGCAGCGAGGTGCCGCCCATCGCCCCGCCCATGCTGACCAGCCTGGTGCGGGCCGCGGCGGCGTCCAGGAACTCCACCGGGCCGCGGTCGCTCCCCGTGCTGACCTGGGCCCCGGTGTCGTGCAGCGCAGCGGACACGGCCTGCCGCAGCCGCTCCGGGGACGTACCGGGAGCCGGGATCACACCGAAGGCGGTGACCTGCCCGGGGCGCGCCGCGAGACGCTCGGCCTCCGCGGCGGCGAAGAACAGCGGCGTCTGGTGCACAACGGCCGCGTCGGGGGCGGCGATCCCGGAGATCCGGTAGCTGCGCGGGGCCTGCGTCGACTGGACGGTGAGGCGGTCGCCGACACCCAGGTGGGCGCGCGCGGCGAGGTACCGGTCGACGACGACGTCGGTCGCTGTCCGGGGCGCGGTACCCGTGGTGAGCCGGTACGGGGTCAGCGCGGCGGACTCCCAGGAGTGCCCGTAGGCGTCCCTGCCACCGGTGCCCGCCGGAACCAACGGCTCTGCGAGGAAGGTGAGTTCCGGAATGACCCGGGCGACACCGGGCGTACGGGCGAGGGTCCGGGCGGCACCGGCCGGGAGCCAGGCGCGCTCGGCGACCGGCTTGGCCTTCTGCTTGACCTTGGTCTTGCCCTTCTTGTGCTTGACCGTGGTCTGGTGGACGTTCTGGTCGGCGGAGACCACCACCGGCGCCGCGGCGTACCGCTCGGGGCGGATGGTGCCACGCAGCCCTGTCTCCAGCAGCGTGCCGCACGCGGTGATCAGGGCGGCCGCGCACATCAGGGCGAGGAAGGCGCCGAGGAAGCCCGCCTTGCGCGCGCGGACGGTCTTCAGGGCGTAGCGCAGCATCACGAGGGATCGGCCTCAATTCTGTGGTGTGCGTGGGGTGCGGGGTGCCGCTCCGGACCGGCTGCGGGGTCCGCGGCGAGGAGTGCGGGGAGCGCGCACCGGCGGCGCGGCTGGCCGGGCGCCGCGACGGCGGCGGATCCGACGGGGACCGCGCAGATGTGCTCTGCGCTGGCGGGCTGGTGTGCACCGGCTTCCAGTGGCATGCCTCTACGGTCGTCCGCGGACAGGCATCAGCGCATTGCGGCGGCCCGGCGTCCTCACCGGGGGGCTGTCCCCACCCCCGGACACCGCCCTCGCGTCGCCGCCGCGCGACGGCAGGGAGCCGTCCGCTCTCCTAGGGGAGAGCCGCCGGCCGCCGGGCCGGAGTCCCGACCGGACCGCGTGACGGACGGGTCTGACGGTCCGTGCCGCCGCCGAGGCCGATCCCGGCCGGCGCCGCCCGCACGGCGGAGGTGGTCCGAGGACGCCTTCGAGATCGTCTCCGTGCGGTGCCCATGAACAGCAGAAGGACGCCTCCGCCGGGGCGTCTTGGTCGGCGGCGTGCCGAGGGCCGCGCCGCGGGTACGGGCGGGGGCGGCCGACGGGTCCTCCGGCGCGCGTACGCAGCGGCGCACCAGCCGCGCGCCACGTCGGACGCGCGCCGCAGCGGGCGGCCGGGCATCCTGAGGGCGGAGCGCGGCGTGTACGGCATGCCCGGTCGAGTTGTCCCACTGAGTGAGGAGACCTGTGAGCGGCGAGCAGCGGGAGAATCGGACCGAAGAGGCCCGTGAGGCACTTCTGGAGGCGATCACGGTGTCGGCGCGGGGCATCGTGAAACAGGGCTTCGCGGCCTCCTCGGCCAGTGCGCTGAAGGACCTGGCCGAGGCGTTCGCCTTCGCCGTCACACCCGGCGACCCGCACTGAAGCCGGCGGCCGACCCGGCCGCAGAAATGTCCGCCCGTCAGCCGTCGGCAGGGACGCGCGCGGCGATGACGGTGACGTCGTCGTCCGGGAATCCCATGGCGTCGACCAGGGACGCGCACAGGTCGGCCGGGGGCCGATCGGCCAGGATCCCGGCCTCCCGGCACAAGCGATCCAGGCCGGCGTCCAGGGACTGCAGACGCGATTCGACCAGGCCGTCGGTGTACAGCAGCAGGGTCACGCCCGGCGGTAGCGGGACGGTCGCGGTGGGGCGTCGGGTGTCCGGCGCGACTCCGAGCAGTATCCCGTGCCCGTCGTGCAGCACGGCGGTGGCACCGCCGGGGTGGATCAACACGGGCGGCGGATGTCCGGCGCTCGACCACTCGAACCGCCATCCGCCGCCCGCCCGACGCAGATGACCGTAGACCGCGGTGGCCGAGTCGGCCACGTCCAGGTGGCCCATGGCCGCGTCCAGGCGGCGCAGGGTGCTCCCCGGGGGCTCGGCGTGGTCCACGGCCAGGGCGCGCAGCATGTTGCGCAGCGCGCCCATGCGGGTGGCGGCCTGCAGATCGTGACCGGCGACGTCGCCGACGGCCAGCGCCAGAGGCCCGTCGGGGAGGGGGAAGGCATCGTACCAGTCGCCGCCGATCTCCGCGCTGCGGTACGCGGGCCGGTAGCGGGCGGCCAGCTCCAGGCCCGTCACGGGCGGCAGGTCGGTGAGCATGCTGCGCTGCAGGATGGCGGCGATGTGGGCCTGCTCGTCATACAAGCGGATGTTCTCCAGGGTGAGCGCGGCCCGCAGGGCCACGTCCTCGGCCAGATCCACCTCCTCGCGGCTGAACGGCCGACCGGGGTCAGCGCGGGTCAGGCTCATGGCCCCGTAGGTGCGCCCGCGCAGCCGCAGCGGAACCACCAGCCCGGCGGCCGCGCCCGGGCCGGCTGCGGCACCGGTGAGGGTCCGGGTCGCTGACCCGCGCAGCACCCGGCCCAGCGGCTCGCCGGAGGAGACCGGGAACCGCTGCAGCCCGCCGCAGCGGACCGACTCCCGTCCAGTGGCTCGGCCACGGTCCGCACAGGCCACCCGCCGCACCCACCCCGGCTCCGCCGCCAGGTCCAGCACCGCCCGGTCGGCCAGGCGCGGCACCAGCAGACGTGCCAGGCGTTCCAGGCCCTCCTCCGCGTCCGCCGCCGACACCAGCGCCATACTCACCCCGGCCAGCCACACCAGCGCGGCGTTCACATCCTCGGCGTGCGCCAGCTGCGCCTCCTGCCGCGCCCGCGCGTCCTTCCGGGCGGTCACCTCCTGGAAGACCACCACTGCGCCGTCCACCCGCGGCCCCCGGCGCAGTGGGGTACAAGTCCAGGTGACCCGTAGCGGGGTACCGTCCGCCCGCGGGAACACCTCTGCCTCACGCCTGACCGGGCGCCCCGTGTGCAAGGCCTCCAGCAGCGGGCCCCACCCCGCGGACCGCAGGTCCACGGGCGCACGGTCCGCCTCCGCCGCCTCCTTCAGCACCCGGCCGGGCAGACTCCCCGCGCGGAAACCCAGCAGGCGCTCGGCCGCCGGGTTGCACAGCACCACCGCACCACTGGCCTCCAGGACGCAGACCCCGGCACCGAGCGCGCCGAACACCGTCCGGAAGCCGTCCGGATCCACCACCAGGCACGGCGGCTCACCCCTCGGAGCAGCTGCGGCGTCCTGCACGCCTCCAGTCTCCCCCGAACCCCGACAACGGTGCGAGGCCGGACCGACGGCGGGGACACAGCGACGCCACCACCACCGACGTCACCGATGACGCGGGGCCCGGATCTCTCCGCGTACGACCTGGAGGACTGGGGGCGGGCCCTGGACGCGCTCGCTGCCGGGGAGGACATCTCCTGGCTGGAGAGCGGACGCTCGCCCCGGATCCTCATCGCTCCGCGCGGTCGGAGCGGATGCAGCGAGGTGAGCATCTACGACGTCGCGGCCCCGCAGATCGTCGTCACGGTTCCCCTGGCGGTCCCGCCGACCTGGCTCGACGACCATCGCGCAGGACTTGGGCAGGTCAAGCGGGCCTTCGCTCTCGCACCCTGGCGTTCCGACCGCTGGGCACTGTCGGCCGCCTGGTCGTGCTCGGCGCGGGTCCCGGACATCTCCGGAACGTCTCCGCCGTTGATGTCAGCCGGTGATGTCAAAGGCCCCGGACCGATCACGGTCCGGGGCCTTCGCCCTGCTCACGCACGGAGCCGCGTGTCGGATTCGAACCGACGACCCTCGCTTTACAAGAGCGACGCTCTGGCCAGCTGAGCTAACGCGGCGCGGTAGCCGTCCGCAGCGGACCACGGCGGCACCGGGAGGAGTCTACCGGGGTGGGGGCGGTCGGTGTTCGGAAC
>NZ_LIQR01000310.1 GCF_001418575.1 Peterkaempfera griseoplana | reverse complement strand
GGCGACTCCATCACCGACGGCTCGGAACCGGTGGTGAACAAGGTCGGCGGACGCTGGCCGGACACGCTCGCCGCCCGGATCGCCAAGGCCCGCCCGGATCGCCCGCTGGGCGTCGTCGACCTCGGCATCGCCGGCAACAAGCTGCTCAACGACGAGAAGGAGAACTCCGGCCGCTCCGGGCTCTCCCGCTTCCGCAGCGATGTGCTCTCCCAGCCCGGCCTGACCGACGTGATCCTGCTGGAGGGCATCAACGACATCGGCTCGCTGCGCGGCGCCGGCGGCAGAGCCCTCACCTCCGAGGAGCTGATCGCCGGGTACCGCACCCTGATCGCCCAGGCCCGGGCGGCGGGCGCGGCCGTCCACGGCGGCACCCTGACGCCGTTTCAGGGCGCCCACTACTACCGCAACGAGGGCGAGCAGATCCGCCGCGAGGTCAACCAGTGGATCCGTACCGGCGGCGCCTTCGACAGCGTGATCGACTTCGAGCACGCGGTGCGCGACCCCCGCTACCCCGGCCGCTACCGGCCCTCCTACGACCTGGGCGACCACCTGCACCCCAGCCGTGCCGGCTACGCCGCCATGGGCGCCGCGGTGGACCTCTCCGCCCTGCGCGGGTGACCGGCCGGCCGCGGCGGGCCCGCCGGTCGTAGGCTGCCGGCATGGGAGAGCACGCGGTACTGCACATCAAGGGGCGGATCCTGGTCGGACCCGAGGAGGTCCGCGACCAGCTCTGGGTGGTGGACGGCCGGGTCACCTTCGACCGCCCCGTCCTGGCGAGGGACGTCCGCACCCTCACCGGATGGGTGCTCCCCGGCCTGGTCGACGCCCACTGCCACGTGGGACTGGACGCCCACGGCGCGGTGGACGACGCCACCAGCGAGAAGCAGGCCCTCACCGACCGCGAGGCGGGCACCCTGCTGATCCGGGACGCGGGCTCACCCGCCGACACCCGCTGGATCGACGACCGCGAGGACCTGCCGCGGATCATCCGGGCGGGGCGCCACATCGCCCGTACCCGCCGCTACATCCGCAACTACGCCCATGAGATCGAGCCGGGGCAGCTGGCCGAGTACACCGCCCGCGAGGCCAGGCGCGGCGACGGCTGGGTGAAGCTGGTGGGCGACTGGATCGACCGGGACCGCGGCGACCTGGCGCCCTGCTGGCCGCGCGACGCCCTGGCGGACGCGATCGCCGCGGCGCACGCCGAGGGCGCGCGGGTCACCGCGCACTGCTTCGCCGAGGACTCGCTGCCCGACCTGGTGGCGGCCGGCATCGACTGCATCGAGCACGCCACCGGGCTCACCCAGGACCTGCTGCCGCTCTTCGCCGAGCGGGGCGTCGCCATCGTGCCCACCCTGGTGAACATCGCGACCTTCCCCGCGCTGGCCGACGGCGGCGAGCAGAAGTTCCCCGCCTGGGCGGCGCACATGCGGCGGCTGCACGAGCGCCGCTACGAGACGGTGGCGGCGGCGTACGAGGCAGGGGTGCCGGTCTACGCGGGCACCGACGCGGGCGGCTCGCTGCCGCACGGGCTGGTCGCCCAGGAGGTCGCCGAACTGGCGAAGGCCGGGCTGCCGGCGGCCGCGGCGATCTCCGCGGCCTGCTGGGGCGCCCGCGCCTGGCTCGGCAGGGACGGGCTGACCGAGGGGGCACCGGCGGATCTGGTGGTGTACGAGGCGGACCCGCGTGCCGACGTGCGGGTGCTGGCCGCACCCACGGCGGTGGTGCTTCGCGGCCGGGTGCGGTGACGGCCCACCAGGCAGGGGCAGGGGCAGGGGC
>NZ_LIQR01000031.1 GCF_001418575.1 Peterkaempfera griseoplana | reverse complement strand
GGCTGCCGGGGCCGGTGGGGGGCGGTCGGTGGAGCACTGCGAGCGGTGCCGGCGGGCGCGGGAGGCCGCTGTGGCCCGCCGGCGTGGCGGGACGACCTCAGGCGGTCGCCGAGTACGCCACCATCGACACTCCGATGTACTGGACGATGAAGGCGGCCAGCGTCAACGAGTGGAACACCTCGTGGAAGCCGAACCAGCGCGGTGACGGGTCGGGTCGCTTGAGGCCGTACACCACGCCGCCGACGCTGTAGAGCAGCCCGCCGGTGACGATCAGGACCAGGACGGTCACGCCGCCGGTGTGCAGGAAGTCCGGCAGGAAGAAGACCGCGGCCCAGCCCAGCGCCAGGTAGCAGGGGGTGTAGAGCCAGCGCGGCGCACCCACCCAGAAGACTCGGAAGCCGATCCCGGCGAGCGCGCCCGCCCAGACCAGCCAGAGCAGCACCTCGCGCCGTCCGCCGTGCAGCAGCAGCAGGGTGAAGGGCGTGTAGGTGCCCGCGATGATCAGGAAGATGTTGGCGTGGTCCAGGCGGCGGAGCACGGCTTCGCCGCGCGGCCCCCAGGTGAAGCGGTGGTACACCGCGCTGACGCCGAAGAGCAGCCAGGCCGACACCGAGTAGACGGTGCAGGCGATCGTGGCCCTGGGGGTGCTCGCCAGGCAGATCAGGACGATGCCCGCGGCCACCGAGGCGGGGAACATGCCCGCGTGCAGCCAGCCGCGCAGTTTGGGCTTGAGCGGGCGTACGGCCGCGGCGACCTGCCCGCCGATCTGCCCGGCGAGCTGTTCGGCGGTGCGCTCCGCGGTGGCGGGGTACGCGGCAGGGGGAGTGGCGTCCGCCGGGGCGGTCGCGGGGTTCGGGGTGTCCTCCGCAGTCATGGTCGACATGCTACCTACGCGACCGTAGGTTACCGTCAGGTATAACGTGGCGATGGTCACTTCCCGGCCGGTGCCTTCGCCGCAAGCAGCGCGGTCGGATGCCTTCGATGCGGCGGATTTTCCGGTTCGTCGCCCGTTTGATCACCGGAAAGTCACGGCCGAAGCCCCTTCGACGTGAGGGGTGGTATGTCGCATTGAGTCCTGCGGGGATACCCTGCCGACAACCCTCAACCCCGACGCCGGTTCAATGACGAACCGGCGTGAAACGGAGCGATCGTGTCGTACGAGAACTCTGCCCTCAACAACTCCGCCCCCACCAAGCACAAACGACTCCTGGCCTGGGTGAACGAGATCGCGGAGCTCACCCAGCCGGACCGTGTCGAGTGGTGTGACGGCTCGGAGGAGGAGTACCAGCGCCTGTGCGAGCTGCTGGTCGAGAAGGGCACCTTCACCAGGCTCAATCCCCGTAAGCGCCCCAACTCCTACTACGCGGCCTCGGACCCCGGCGACGTGGCCCGCGTGGAGGACCGGACCTTCATCTGCTCCGAGAAGGAGGAGGACGCAGGTCCGACCAACCACTGGAAGCAGCCCGCCGAGATGCGTGCCGTCTTCGACGAGGTCTTCCGGGGTTCCATGCGCGGCCGCACCATGTACGTGGTGCCCTTCTCCATGGGCCCGGTGGGCTCCCCGCTCGCCGCCTACGGTGTGGAGATCACCGACTCCGCGTACGTCGCGGTGTCGATGCGGGTCATGACCCGGATGGGCCGGGCCGTGCTGGACCACCTCGGTGAGGACGGCGACTTCGTCCGCGCCGTGCACAGCGTGGGTGCCCCGCTGGCCGACGGCGAGGCCGACGTGGCCTGGCCGTGCAACACCACCAAGTACATCTCGCACTTCCCGGAGACCAGGGAGATCTGGTCGTACGGCTCCGGCTACGGCGGCAACGCCCTGCTGGGCAAGAAGTGCTACGCCCTGCGCATCGCCTCCACGATGGCGCGTGACGAGGGCTGGCTGGCGGAGCACATGCTGGTGCTCAAGCTGACCCCGCCGACCGGTGCCCCCCGCTATGTGGCGGCGGCCTTCCCGTCCGCCTGCGGCAAGACCAACCTGGCGATGCTCCAGCCCACCATCCCGGGCTGGAAGGTCGAGACCATCGGCGACGACATCGCCTGGATGCGGTTCGGCGAGGACGGCACCCTGCGGGCCATCAACCCGGAGGCCGGCTTCTTCGGCGTCGCGCCGGGCACCGGCCGTGACACCAACTCCAACGCCATCGACACCCTGTGGGGCAACACCGTCTTCACCAACGTCGCGCTGACCGACGACGGTGACGTCTGGTGGGAGGGCCTCACCGACGAGCCCCCGGCGCACCTCACCGACTGGCGGGGTGACGACTGGACGCCGGAGAGCGGCACCCCGGCCGCCCACCCCAACGCCCGGTTCGCCGTCCCGGCGGCGCAGTGCCCGACCATCGCCCCCGAGTGGGAGGACCCGGCCGGCGTCCCGATCTCGGCGATCCTCTTCGGCGGGCGCCGCGCCAGTGCCGTCCCCCTGGTCACGGAGTCCTTCGACTGGCAGCACGGCGTCTTCCTGGGCGCCAACGTGGCCAGCGAGAAGACCGCCGCGGCCGAGGGCACCGTGGGTGAGCTGCGGCGCGACCCGTTCGCCATGCTGCCGTTCTGCGGCTACAACATGGGCGACTACTTCGGCCACTGGGTGAAGCTGGGCAAGCAGGCCGACCCGGCGAAGCTGCCGAAGATCTACTACGTGAACTGGTTCCGCAAGAACGCCGACGGCAAGTTCGTCTGGCCGGGCTTCGGCGAGAACAGCCGCGTGCTGAAGTGGATCGTCGAGCGGCTGGAGGGCACCGCCGAGGGCGTGGAGACCCCGATCGGCATCCTGCCGACCGAGGACACCCTCGACCTCAAGGGCCTCGACCTCACCCAGGAGGACCTGGAGCTGCTGCTCTCCGTCGACCGTGACATCTGGAAGCAGGAGGCCGCGCTGATCCCGCCCCACCTGGAGCTCTTCGGCGACCACACGCCGAGCGAGCTGTGGGACGAGTACCACAGGCTGGTGGAGCGGCTGGGCTGACGCCCCGTCACCGACTCGGCACCGTACGGCCGGAGCCCCGGCCAGGCGATCACCCCGACCACGGATCGCCTGGACCGGGACTCCGGCCGTCGGTGTCCACGGGCGGGGCGTGCGGGCGGCGGTCAGCCGGCGCGCAGCGCCCGGCGGGCCGCGTCATGGGCGTCCATCCGCCGGCACGCCAGCATCGCGGTGGCGGTGTCCTGCTGGGCGGCGGCCACCACCAGCACCCGCCCGGCCAGCGTGTGGGCGTGGGCGTGCAGCTCGGCGAGCGTGCCGCCGGCGGCGGCGCCGGGCCGATGGCGCAGCCGCAGCCGGGCTCCGGTGGGCGAGAGGTCGCCGATGCGCTCGGTGATGTGGCGTACCGCCGCCACCAGGTCGGTCTGCTGGGCCGCGAGCGCCTGGTCGGACCCGTCCGCCTCCAGCGCTGCGGCGGTGGCCCGGCGCAGTTCGGTGGTGGCGGTGAGCAGTGCCGTGAGGTGGCCGGCGAGCTGGTCCCGCAGGTGGGCGGGGCGGTCGGGGCCGGGTGGGGTGTGCTCGCTGCTGTTGTGGCGTGCCGGGTGCGGCGCAGCGGCGGCGGCCGTGGCGGGCTCCCGCAGGGTGTGCACGGACTTGTGCCGTATCGGCTCGTACATGGGCGCCCTCCTTACGGTGAGTACATCCTAACTTGGACTGAGTCTAAATCGTTCGCCGCAGGAAGTCAGGCGGTGGAGCGCCGGATCTCGGGATGCGGAACGTCAGGACGAGTGCGGCCTGATGGTGAAGGGGAGGCTCCGGGCCCGGCGCGCGGACCGCAGGGCACAGCCCACGAGAACGAGGACGAGCAGGGCGAGCGCGCTCAGCGCCACCTCCGCCTCCCCCACGGGGGCGAGATCGTCGCGGCCCCCCTTCTCGGGTGCCTGCCGGCCCAGCGGATCGACCGTCACCTGCAGACGGTCCCCTACCTGGTACCCGTCGCAGGGACTCAGGGAGTGGGGGATGCTCCGGCCGTCCACCTGGTGCAGGGTGCAACTCCTGGCGTCGCCCCTGCCCGCACTCCTCTGTACCGACGTCACCACCGCTTCCACCTGCTCTCCCCGCCGGGCCAGCGCCTGGTCGGTCAGCGCCGCACTGCCGACCAGGAGGAAGGCGGCGCAGAGCAGTGCCACAACGACCTGGGTGGGTCTGCCGCCACCGGCCTTCGTCGCGGCGAAGCCGACCGCGACCGCCGTCAAGGCCACGGTCATCGCCGTGGGCCACTCTGCTCCACCCCAGCGGAGCGCGACCGTAGCTGCGACACCCGCGCCCACCGCCAGCGCCAGCAGCGGGACGGCCACGCCGCGCCACGGCTCGCGCTTCCTCATGCTGGGCCGTCGCTGCCGGTCGGCTTCGAGGCCGGGCGTCCATGGCATGGCGACTCCTGCGGGTGCGTCGGATGTCCGCATCATCGCAGCGGGAGGGCCGCAGTGGCAGCGATTACCGACAGGCCTCCGTCAGGGCTGGGCGTACCCCTGCAGGAAGGTCCCGATGCGGTGCACCGCGTCCGTGACGTCCTCCGGACGGGGGAGGGTCACCAGGCGGAAGTGGTCGGGCTCCGGCCAGTTGAAGCCGCTGCCCTGCACCACCAGGATGTGCTGGGACCGCAGCAGGTCCAGCACCATCTGTCCGTCGTCCTTGATCTTGTAGACCTTGGGGTCCAGCCGGGGGAAGGCGTACAGCGCCCCCCGGGGCTTGACGCAGCTGACCCCCGGGATGTCGTTGAGCAGCGTCCACGCCGCGTCCCTGGAGGCCAGCAGCCGGCCGCCGGGCAGCACCAGGTCCTTGATCGACTGTCGTCCGCCGAGCGCCGCCGCCACCGCGTGCTGCGCAGGCATGTTGGCGCAGAGCCGCATGTTGGCGAGGATCGACAGGCCCTCGATATAGCTGGTGGCGTGCTTCCTGGGCCCCGACAGCGCCATCCACCCCGAGCGGAAACCCGCCACCCGGTACGCCTTGGACAGCCCGTTGAAGGTCACACAGAGCAGGTCGGGGGCGAGCGAGGCGGTGGGGATGTGGGTGGTGCCGTCGTAGAGGATCTTGTCGTAGATCTCGTCCGAGTAGATCAGCAGCCGGTGCCGCCGGGCGATCTCCACCAGCCCCTCCAGCAGCTCCACCGGGTAGACCGCACCGGTGGGGTTGTTGGGGTTGATCACCACGATGGCGCGGGTGCGGTCCGTGACCTTGGCCTCGATGTCGGCCAGGTCCGGGTACCAGTCCGCCTGCTCGTCGCAGCGGTAGTGCACCGCCGTACCGCCGGCCAGGCTCACCGACGCCGTCCACAGCGGGTAGTCCGGCGCCGGGACCAGCACCTCGTCCCCGTCGTCCAGCAGCGCCTGCATGGACATCTGGATCAGCTCGGAGACACCGTTGCCCAGGTAGACGTCCTCCACCGTCAGCCCGTGCAGACCGCGCTCCTCGTAGTGCATCACCACGGCCCGCCGGGCGGCCAGCAGCCCCTTGGAGTCGCCGTAGCCGTGCGCGGTGGCCAGGTTCCTCAGGATGTCCTGAAGGATCTCCGGCGGAGCCTCGAAGCCGAAGAGCGCCGGATTGCCGGTGTTCAGCTTGAGGATCCGGTGGCCCTTGTCCTCCAGCCGCATCGCCTCGTCGAGCACCGGCCCGCGGATGTCGTAGCAGACATTGGCGAGCTTGCTGGACTGGATCACCTGCATGCGGCTCACTTTACGGGCCGTCCACAACCCCCGCCCCGTGTTGTTCACCACGTGGACCTGATCTCACCCGTGGCGCTTAGACTGCGGAACGTCACCGGGGGGAGCCGGCCATGTCACTCACGCACCTTCCCGCGGCGCTGGCCGGAGCCGCCGCCGGACTGGCGGCCGGACCCGCACTGCGCGGCGTGGTCGCCCGGCACACCGCCGCCCCGCGGCTGCCTCTGGTCCAGGCCGCCGCCGCCACCGCCCTGGCGCTGCTCGGGGCCGCCACCGGATTCACCCCCGTGGCCGCCGCCCTGGGCTGGGCCGCCCTGCTGGGCGTCGCGCTGGCCCTGGTGGACGCCGCGGAACACCGCCTCCCCGACGCCCTCACCGGCCCGGCCTTCGCCGGTACGGCGCTGCTGCTCGCCGCGGCCGCCCTGGCGGACGGCCGTCCGGGTGTCCTCATCCGCTGCCTGCTCGCCGCCCTGGCCCTGGGCGCCCTCTACGGAGCCATGGCCCTGGTCGCGCCCCTCGGACTCGGCGACGCCAAGCTCGCCCCCACCCTGGGCGCCCTGCTCGCCTGG
>NZ_LIQR01000309.1 GCF_001418575.1 Peterkaempfera griseoplana | reverse complement strand
AGAGCACCCGGGCGCGCCCGGCCGTTCCGCCGGTCACCGGCGGGCGCCCAGACGGGACTCCCAGGCGTCGACCAGGGCCGGCAGATCGGTGCCGGGCAGGTCGGTGAGCGCGGGAAGCAGCAGGGTGCGCTCCACGGCGAGGTGGGCGTCCAGGGCCATCGCGACGGCTCGTCCGGCGGCGGCCGCCGAGGCGGGGTCGCCGGTGGCGGCGAGGGTGTCCACCATCCGGTCCAGGGTGCGCCGCCCGATGCCCAGGGCCTGCACCAGCAGCCGGGTCTCCGCGAAGTGGGCGGCCACCGGGTGCAGCACCTCCGCCGCGGCGGCCAGTTGGCGGCGGACCGGGCCGGCGCAGAAGAAGGCCAGGGCGGGCGGGTCCAGTCGGGCGGTCTCGGCCAGCAGCCGGTCGTGGATCCGTGCGACCCGGGCCTGCGCCCGGGCGTTGGGATCGTCCGCGGCGGTGGATGCCGCGGTGGATGCCGCGGTGGATGCCGCGCTGGTGGCGGCGGTGGACGCGGCGGTGGCGGTGGTGTCGGAGACGGGTGGCACGGCGGCTCCCCTTTCAGCAGCCCCCTGGGGTATCGGCCGATTATTACATGTAGTATTCGTGAAAAACCGGGAGGTGCCCCATGGCCGATGTTCACCCCCGGCGCCCCCGTCGCAGCGCGGTGCTCGACGCCCTGCGGGCGGCGTCCTCGCCCCTGGGGGTGGCCGAGGTCGCGGAGCGGCTCGCCGTGCACCCCAACACCGCCCGCTTCCACCTGGACGCGCTGGTGGCCGAGGGCGCTGCGGACCGCCTCCCCGGCGGCCGGCCCGGCCAGCCCGCGCAGTCAGGCCCCGGCCGTCCCCGTGCACGCTATGCGGCGCGCCCCGGAATGGACCGCGGCGGCGCGCGCGGCTACCGGCTGCTCGCCGAGATCCTGGTCAGCAGACTTTCCGCCGCCGGGCCCGGTGCCGCCGACGAGGCGGCAGCGGCGGGCCGCCTCTGGGGCCGTCATCTGGTGGCCTCGCCGCAGCCCTACCACCGCACCACCGAGGCCGAGGCGGCCGAGGCGCTGCTGTCGCTGCTGACCGAGCTGGGATTCGCCCCCGAACCCGCCACGGCCGGCGCCGGGGTGCCCGACCGGGTCAGACTGCGGAACTGCCCGTTCCTGGAGCTCGCCGAGACCCACGGCCCGGTGGTCTGCCCACTCCATCACGGACTGATGCAGGGTGCGCTGGAGGAGCTGCGGGCCCCGCTCGCGGCGACCCGGCTGGAACCCTTCGCCGAACCGGACGCCTGCCTGGCCCGTCTGGCCCCGGCCGCCACCGCCGCCTGACCCGCGCACCCGCGCGGCGGACTGCTCAGGCGTGCTCGGGCGCGTCCTGGAGTTCCAGCACCAGCACCGCGGCCTGGCTGTGCTCCACGTCGCGGGTCGCGGTGAGCAGGGTCAGCCCGTCGTGCTCGGCGATCTCCCGCAGGTGCCGTACGGCCTGCTGCCGCTCCGGGTCCCGCAGCTCCGCCAGGTAGCGGCGGCGGAACTCCGTGAACCGCTCGGGCTGGTGCGAGTACCAGTGACGCAGATCCGCGGACGGGGCGACATCCCGCAGCCACTCGTCCAGGTGTGCGTCCTCCCGGCGTACCCCGCGGGGCCAGATGCGGTCCACCAGCACCCGTACCCCGTCGCCGGGCGAGGCCTCCTCGTAGATCCTCCGGCAGGTGATGTTCTTGGCCATGGCAGCGCTCCCGTGCCGCCGGGCGCCATGGACCGGCGGACATGTTCCGACTGCAGCGGACCCGTCCATCCTACGTTCGCTCCCTCCACCGCGCTCGGCCGTGCGGGCCCCTCCCCGGCCGGTACCGGACCGGCGGCATGGTCCCGGCGCCGCTGGGTACCCACCGGCGCCGGAGGGACGCCGCGCCGCCCCGCGCGGTCCCGCGGAGCCGGATTAGGAGCAGTCGTGAACAAGGTCCGAACCCCCTCGCCGGCGACCGTCCTCAGCGACCAGGAGCTGGCGGCCCTGGACGCCCACTGGCGGGCCGCCAACTACCTGTCGGCCGGGCAGATCTACCTGTTGGCCAACCCCCTCCTCACCGAGCCGCTGCAACCCGAGCACGTCAAACCCAGGCTGCTCGGCCACTGGGGCACCTCCCCGGGCCTCAACCTGGTGTACACCCACCTCAACCGGGTGATCACCGCCCGCGACCTCAACGCGATCTGCATCTGGGGCCCCGGCCACGGCGGCCCGGCCGTGGTGGCCAACTCCTGGCTGGAGGGCAGCTACACCGAGACGTACCCCGACATCACCCGGGACGGCGCCGGCATGGCCCGGCTCTTCCGCCAGTTCTCCTTCCCCGGCGGCATCCCCTCCCATGTGGCCCCCGAGACGCCCGGCTCCATCCACGAGGGCGGCGAACTCGGCTACTCCCTCTCCCACGCCTACGGCGCCGCCTTCGACAATCCCGACCTGCTGGTGGCCTGCGTGATCGGCGACGGCGAGGCGGAGACCGGGCCGCTGGCCGCCTCCTGGCACTCCAACAAGTTCCTCGACCCGGTCTCCGACGGAGCCGTACTGCCGATCCTGCACCTCAACGGCTACAAGATCGCCAACCCCACGGTGCTCGCCCGCCTCCCCGAGCACGAACTCGACGAACTGCTGCGCGGCTACGGCCACCACCCCCTGCATGTCGCCGGCGACGACCCGGCGGCCGTCCACCGGGCCATGGCGCAGGCCATGGACACCGCCCTGGACCACATCGCCGTCATCCAGGCCACCGCCCGCGAGGAGGGCGTCCGGGACCGCCCCCGCTGGCCGGTGATCGTGCTGCGCACCCCCAAGGGCTGGACCGGACCCGCCGAGGTGGACGGGGTGCCGGTGGAGGGCACCTGGCGGGCGCACCAGGTACCACTGTCCGAGGTCCGCACCAACCCGGTCCACCTCCGGCAGCTGGAGCAGTGGCTGCGGTCCTACCTCCCCGCCGAGCTCTTCGACGAGCAGGGCCGCCCCCGTCCCCAGGTACTGACCTCCGTCCCGCCGGGGCGCCGGCGGCTCGGCGCCAACCCGCACGCCAACGGGGGGCTGCTGCTGCGCGCCCTGCCGATGCCGCCGCTGGAGCGGTACGCCGTCCCGGTGGAGCGGCCGGGCGGCTCCATGCACGAACCCACCCGGGTCATGGGCGGTCTGCTCCAGGAGGTGATGGCGGCCACCGCGGACCGCCGGGACTTCCGGCTGGTCGGCCCGGACGAGACCGCCTCCAACCGCCTGGACGCCGTCTACCGGGTGACCGACAAGGCATGGGAGGCCGAGACGCTCCCCACCGACGAGCATCTGGCGCGCGGCGGCCGGGTGGTGGAACTCCTCTCCGAGCACACCTGCGAGGGCTGGCTGGAGGGCTATCTGCTCACCGGCCGGCACGGGCTGTTCTCCTGCTACGAGGCCTTCGTCCACATCGTCGACTCGATGGCCAACCAGCACATCAAATGGCTGCGCACCTCCCGCCGCCTGACCTGGCGCGCCCCCGTCGCGTCCCTCAACTACCTGCTCACGTCCCATGTGTGGCGCCAGGACCACAACGGCTTCTCCCACCAGGACCCCGGCTTCGTCGACCACATCCTCAACAAGAGCCCCGAGGTCGTACGGGTCTATCTGCCGCCGGACACCAACACCCTGCTGGCCTGCGCCGACCATGTGCTGCGCAGCCGCGACTACGTCAATGTGCTGGTCGCGGGCAAGCAGCCCTGCTTCGACTGGCTCGACCTGGAGCAGGCCCGGGCCCACTGCGCCCGCGGCGCCGGGATCTGGGAGTGGGCCTCCACCGACGGCGGCGGCGAGCCCGACGTGGTGCTGGGCTGTGCCGGGGACGTCCCCACCATGGAGGTGCTGGCCGCCGCGGACCTGCTCCACCGGCATCTGCCGGAGCTGCGGGTACGAGTGGTCAACGTGGTGGACATGACCCGGCTGCTGCCCCAGGGCGAGCATCCGCACGGCATGCCCGACCACGAGTACGACGCCCTGTTCACCCTCGACAAGCCGGTGATCTTCGCGTACCACGGCTACCCCTGGCTGATCCACCGGCTGACCTACCGCCGCGCCAACCATCCGCATCTGCATGTGCGCGGCTACAAGGAGGAGGGCACCACCACCACCCCGTTCGACATGGTGCTCCGCAACGACCTGGACCGCTACCGGCTGGTCATGGACGTCATCGACCGGGTGCCGGGCCTGGCCGTGCGGGCGGCACGGGTGCGGCAGGCGATGGCGGACGTGCGCTTCCGGCACCACGGCTGGATCCGGGAGCAGGGCACGGACCTGCCGGAGGTGGCCGACTGGTCCTGGTCCCGCTGAGCCCCGGCCGGCTTCGTCCGCACCGGTGGGCGGAGTCGGCCGTGCCGGGCCGGGGCCCGGCACGGCCCGGGTCAGCGGTGCGGCACCACCGCGACGGGGCAGCGGGCGTGGTGCAGCACGGCGTGCGCCACCGGCCCCACATGCATGCCCACCGGGGAGGACCGCACCCGGCGTCCGACCACCAGCAGCCCGGCCTGCGCGGAGGCGTCCGCGAGCAACTGCCCGGCCGAGCCCAGCTCCACCCGCTGGACCACCTCCACCTGCGGGTACTTCTCCTGCCAGGGGCGCAGCGCCGCGGCCAGCGACCCCCGGGCCTGCTCCTCCAGGGTGTTCACCAGGCCTTCGCCGAACGGTACGGCGGCATAGCCGTATGTGGCCGGAAGGTTCCAGGCGTGGACGGCGCACAGGGTGCAGGAGCGACGGGCGGCGGCCTCGAAGGCGAACTCCAGCACCTCCTCGTGCGGCCGCTCCAGCTCCACGCCGACGACGATTCCGAGGCCCTCCTGGCCCTCGTCCCCGCCCTCGCGCACCAGTACCACCGGGCAGCTCGCGCGGGCCAGCACCTGGAGGCTCACCGATCCGATCAGGAAGCCCGCCACCGCGCCCAGCCCTCGGGAGCCCAGTGCCAGCAGACCGGACTCCCCGGCCGCCGCCACCAGGACCTCGGCCGGGTGCTCGGCGACCCGCCGGGTGGTCACCTCCAGCCCCGGGTACCCGGTACGCAGCCCGTTCGCGGCCTCGTCCAGCATCTCCTCGGCCCGGCCGGTGTCGTCGTGCACCCGGGGCGGCGCATTGAAGAGCCACGGCCACGCCAGCACCAGTCGCAGCGGCGCCTCCCTGCGTACGGCCTCGGCCGCTGCCCAGCGGGCGGCGGCCAGGCTCTCCGGTGAACCGTCCACTCCGGCGGTGACGGGAAGCGTCATGGGTGATCTCCAGTCCGGGACTCCTCGGGCCCGGATCCCTACCCGGCCGTCGCCCGTCCACGGCATTGGCACAGTTGAAGAATTATGCAAGTTCATAGATGCTGAATCCTGCGTGGTGAACGGAGCTGAGCCGATGAGCGCATTCGACGAGGAACTGCGCGTCCAACTGGACGAGGCCCGCAGGGAACTGGCCGCGGCCCGCGCAGCCGAGGACGACGACGGCGTCCAGGCCTACCTGGGCCGGGTGGCCGGGCTGCTCCGGCTGGCCGCCGTCCACGGCGTCGATGTGCCCCATGACCCGGAAGAAGAAGGCGAAGGCTGACCCCCGTGCCCGTCCCCCTCTACCAGGCCAAGGCGGAGTTCTTCCGCA
>NZ_LIQR01000308.1 GCF_001418575.1 Peterkaempfera griseoplana | reverse complement strand
ACCGCCAGCACCACCGCCAGCAGCGCCGCCTCGACCACCAGCAGGCCGAGCAGCCGGGGGACGGGCATGTCGTGCCAGATCCCCGCCACCACCCCCTCACTGAAGGCCGTGTACACCACCAGCAGGATCGACCCCCGGTCGACCAGGCCCAGCACCCTGCGGTGCCGGCCGACCCAGCCGCCGATCCAGCGGCGCAGCACCTGCCCGGCGACGAAGGGCAGCAGCAGCTGCTCCCCGATGGACAGCAGCGAGTCCGCGGAGAGGCCGCCCCCCGCCGTGCCCAGCAGCCAGGCCGCGGAGAGCGGGGTCACCAGCACCCCGAGGAGGTTGGAGAAGGACCCGGCGCAGACCGCGGCCGGCACGTTCCCCCCGGCGATGGAGGTGAAGGCGATCGAGGACTGCACGGTGGACGGCAGCAGACACAGGAAGAGCAGCCCGGTGGCCGTGGGGGCCCCGAGCAGCCATCCGGCGGCGGGTCGCAGGGCCAGTCCCAGCAGCGGGAACAGGACGAAGGTGAAGAGCAGCACCAGGAGGTGCAGCCGCCAGTGCCGGACACCCTCCCAGGCGTCGCGGGTGGACATCCGAGCCCCGTACAGGAAGAACAGCACCCCGACCGCCACGGTGGTGGCGTCCCCGGCCGCGTGGGCGGCGCTCCCCCTGGCCGGGAGCAGCGTCGCCAGCAGCACCGTGCCCAGCAGCGCCGCGATGTAGGGGTCCACCCTGGGGAGGCGCGGGGAGCGGGGGCGGTCGGCGAACGGGCGGGGCATGGATCGGATCCTTCGGGCCGGCGGTGCGATGCCGAGATCCTGTCCCATGGGGCGGCCATGCGGAAACACAGTAGCCGCTCTGATTGTCATCACGGAGCGCGATAGCCTTCCGGCCATGTTCGATCCGGTGCACCTCAGGAGCTTCGTCGCCGTCACCGAGGCGTTAAGCTTCACCCGGGCCGCGGAGCGGCTGGGGCTGCGGCAGTCCACGGTCAGCCAGCACGTGCGCAGGCTGGAGGAGGAGGCCGGCCGGGTGCTGCTGCTGCGCGACACCCACTCGGTCGCGCTCACCGAGGACGGGGAGGCCATGGTCGGGTTCGCCCGGGCGATCCTCGATGTGCAGGAGCGGGCCGCCGGCCACTTCGCCCGCTCCAGCCTGCGCGGCCGGCTGCGCTTCGGCGTCTCCGAGGACGTGGTGCTGAGCGAGCTGCCCGCCGTGCTGCGGGCGTTCCGCCGCCGCCATCCCCAGGTGGACCTGGAACTCACCGTGGAACTCAGCGCCACCCTGCAGCAGCGGCTCTCGGCGGGCCGGCTCGATCTGGTGCTGGCCAAGAGGCTCGCCGGAGAGACCCATGGCCGCCTGCTGCGCCGGGACCGGCTGGTCTGGGTCGGCGGCCCCGGTGCGGAGCCGGACCCGGACGGCACCGTGCCGCTGGTGGTCTACCCCAAGCCCAGCCTCACCCGGGAGCGCGCCATGGAGGCGCTGCAGCGCGAAGGCCGGCGGTGGCGGATCGCCTGCACCTCCGGCAGCCTCACCGGCGTACGTGCCGCGGCGCTCGCGGGCCTGGGTGTGCTCGCCCACGCGGAGGGGCTGGTCCCCGTCGGGCTGGCACCGGTCGGCCCGCACTGGGGGCTGCCGGACCTGGGCGGTGTCGACTTCGTCCTGCTGGGCGGCGAGGAGGCGGACGGTGAGGCCGCCCGGGCCCTGGCCGCGGCCATCGCCGCCGACAGCGGCCGGCTGAACCGCACGGGCGCCGCCGAGGGCTGAGCCACGGCCCGGCCGGCCGGGGTGGGCGGGTCCTGCGCACCCCGGTCACGGGCGCCGGGCTCACACGGCCAGCACGATCGCCGCGCCGATGCCGCCCAGGACCAGTGCGAAGGCGGCGGCGCGCAGCCCTCCGACCCGCCAGGGGAAGATCCGGTCCACCGCGAAGCGGCCGGGTCCGATCGCCGTGACGGCCAGGGCGACGACAGCCATGCACAGCGGCAGTTCCAGTCCGCCGTCGACGTCCCAGAGCCCGTGGGGTGCGGTGGTGACCATCGCGTTGATCATGACGCCGACCACGGCTGCGGCAGCCAGCGGGGTGAACAGGCCGACCGCCAGGCCCAGGCCCCCGATCACCTCCGACGCTCCGGCGAGTCCGGCGAAGAACTCACCGGGCCGATAGCCCTGGTACGCGAACCATTTGCCGGTGCCCGCCAGCCCCGAACCGCCGAAGAGGCCGAAGAGCTTCTGCGAGCCGTGACCCGCCAGGAGCAGCCCCACGGTCAGCCGCAGCACGAGGACGCCGATGTCCACGCCGAGGGGCGAGTGGAGCCGGTCGACAGGGACAGGTGTTGCCGACCGCCTCTCGGTACGGGTTTTCATGATGTCGCCTCTTCCCGCTCCGGCACCTGGTGTTGCGGGATCCGTGGCGGGCACCGGGAGCCGATGCGCTCGGATGGAAGGCCTTCCAGGGGGCGCCGTGTGCACGGAAGAGGGCTTGCCGGGCCCGGCTGCTTCCGGCGGGGCGTTCCACCCCCTACTGCGATGGTGCGCCCCGCGGCGGGACATGCCCAGGGCCGGTCGGGCCCTGGCTCACCGGTCCTCCGCCGGGTCTGCCTGCCGCCGCGTGAGCGGCTCCCACCAGGAGCGGTTCTCCCGGTACCAGGCGACGGTCTCGGCCAGTCCGGAGGCGAAGCTGCGCCGGGGGCGGTAGCCCAGCTCCCCGGTGATCTTCCGGCAGTCGAGGGAGTAGCGCCGGTCGTGACCGGGGCGGTCCGGCACCTGCTCCACCATGTCCCAGTCGGCGCCGCACTCGGCGAGGATCATCCCGGTCAGCTCCCGGTTGCTGAGCTCGGTCCCGCCGCCGATGTTGTAGACCTCCCCGGACCGGCCTCGGGTGCGGACCAGTTCGACGCCCTGGACGTGGTCGTCGAGGTGCAGCCAGTCCCTGATCTGCGACCCGTCGCCGTACAGCGGGACCCTGCGGCCCTGCAGGAGGTTGGTGACGAACAGCGGGACGATCTTCTCCGGGAACTGGCGGGGCCCGTAGGTGTTGGAGCAGCGGGTGATCCGGACGTCCAGTCCGTGCGTGCGGTGGTAGGCCAGGGCGATGAGGTCCGCCGCGGCCTTGGAGGCCGCATACGGCGAGTTGGGCCGCAGCGGGTCCTCCTCGGGCCAGGAGCCGCTGTCGGTCGACCCGTACACCTCGTCGGTGGAGATGTGGACGAACGTCCTTCCGCCGTGCCGCAGGGCGGCGTCGAGCAGGGTCTGGGTGCCCAGCACATTGGTCCTGACGAACTCCCCCGCGGCCAGGATGGAGCGGTCCACATGCGACTCGGCCGCGAAGTGCACCACCTGGTCGTGGCCGGCGACCAGCCGGTCCACCAGCTCCTGGTCGCAGACGTCCCCCTGGACGAGGGAGAACCGCGGGTCGTCCCGGACGGCGCCGAGATTGGCCGGGTTGCCGGCGTAGGTGAGTGCGTCGAGCACCGTCAGCCGCGAGAGGCCCGCCGGGCCCTGCCCGCCGAGAAGCGTCCGCACATAGTGCGACCCGACGAAACCGGCGCCGCCGGTCACCAGAATGCGGGCGGGCGGAGGAGGAGTGTTCATGGCGCACCTTGCCGGGTCGGCTGGAGTCGCCTCCCATGAAATCCGCAAAGTCCGCTTCCAGCCATCGGCCCGGAGCGGGCGGCTGCCCGGACGTGGACGCCAGGTCGTGCCCCGGGTGACCGAAGTGCCCCCGGCTCGGTGCCGGACGCGGCACGGGCGAGCTGCACCAGGGCCTCGGCGCGGCGGGTCCGGCCCGGCCGGGCGGCCGGGGGGCGCACCGGCCGTCCGGACCCGTTCACGCCCCGGCGCCCTCGGCCGTCCCGTGGGCGCGGGCCGCCACGCCCTGCAGATGCAGCCGCATGGCGTTCTCGCAGCGTCCCGGATCGGCCCCTTCGAACGCGTCCAGGATCGCCTGGTGCTCGGCCAGCGCCACACAGCTGTCGGTGACCCGGCCGCCGTGGAAGCGGCGGAACCGCTGGATGTGCGCGCCCAGCGGGTCGATGACCGCCTCCAGGAAGCGGTTGCCGCAGGCCTTGGCGATGACGTCGTGGAAGTCGGAGTCGGCCCGCAGGTAGTCGCGGAAGTCGTCCTCGCCCTGCTGGTCCGAGGCGGCCGTCATCCTGGCGTGGCACTGCCGCAACGCCTCCGCGGTGCCCGCCGCGTCCAGCGAGCAGGCCTCCCGGGCGTTGTAGGGCTCGATCAGCAGCCGGGCCTTCATCAGCTGGTGGAACTCGTCCTCGCTGAGCAGCGGCGCGACCATGTACCCCTTGTTGGGCACCCGGACGACCAGGCCGGTGTTCTCCAGCTTGGCCAGCGCCTCGCGCAGCGGGGTCTGCGAGACGCCCCACTCCCGGGCGATGGCGTCGATGCGCAGCGGCGTCCCCGGCGAGAGTCCCTCGTCCAGTACCAGGGACATCAGCGCCTCGTACGCGTCGTCCATCACGTTGCGTCCCAGACGGATCGCCCCCGGGCGCCTGCCGGGTCCGGCCATTGCGCGCTCCTCCACTGACATCGCACCGCACCACGGCGACGTCCACCGTGGTGCCCACCGAGCCTACTGGCTCCCGTCGGGGCTCAGTGGTCGCGCGGCGACAGCAGGGTGACCAGGGACGAGTCGTCCTCGGCGCCCAGTCCCTGGCTGAGGGCCAGCTGGTAGAGCTGGTCGGCCGCGGCGGCGACGGGAGCGGCGACACCGGCCTGCTTGGCCAGCGCCACCACCAGGTTCATGTCCTTGCGGATGATGTCCATCCGGGAACGCAGCTCGGGGCCGCCGGTGCCGTCCGCCGCGACCCGGTACTGCTGGGCCATCCGCGGGCCGCGGTCGGCGAGCATGAAGGAGGCCGCGGCGCCCTGGCCCAGCACCTCCACCGCGCGGTCCAGGTCGATGCCGAGGGCGCGGGCCAGCGCCAGCGACTCCGCGGCGGCTGCGGTGTGGATTCCGCAGAGCAGCTGGTTCACGGTCTTCATGATCTGGCCGTCGCCGACCTTGGGGCCGACCACATGGAGGGTGGAGGCCAGGCGGTCCAGCACCGGCTGCGCGGTCGCCAGGGCGGAGTCCCCGGCGCCGATCATGATCAGCAGATCGCCTGCGGCGGCGCGTACGGCACCGCCGCTCACCGGGGCGTCGACCACTCCGACGCCCTGCCCGGCCAGCCGCTCCGCCACCGCCTTCACCGCGTCCACGCCCACCGTGCTGGTGACCACGACGACCGCGCCGGGGCGCAGCACCGCGGCACCGCCCGACCCGTCCGGCCCGTCGCCGAAGAGGCAGGACTCCAGCTGCGCCTGGTCGCGGACCGCGATCACCACCACGTCGGCGCCGTCGCACGCCTCGGCGGGGCCGGCGGCCGCCACGGCCCCCGCCTCCTGTGCCAGGGTGCGGCGGGCCTCGAAGAGGTCGAAGGCCCGGACCGGCAGCGTCTCGGCGAGCCGGACGGCCATGGGCAGGCCCATGGCGCCGAGCCCGAGGACGGCGACGACGGGGGTGGCGGTGTTGTCGGACATGAGGGCGTTCCTTAGGGGTGTGGGACCGGGCGGACGGCGGCGGACGGCGCCGTCCGCCCGGTACGTACGGGGGGACGGTGGGCGGCTAGACCAGCACGGCCCGCATCAGCAGGGCCATCACCAGACCGCACACGGCGACCAGGGTGGAGAGCACCGACCAGGTCTTGAGGTTCTGGGCGACCGACATGCCGAAGTACTCCTTGGACAGCCAGAAGCCCGCGTCGTTGACGTGCGAGAAGAAGAGCGATCCGGCACCCACCGCGAGCACCACCAGGCTGGCCTCCACCGATCCGGTGTTCCCGATCATGGGGGCCATGATGCCTGCGGCGGTGGTGGTCGCCACCGTGGCCGAGCCGGTGGCCAGCCGGATGAGCACCGCGAGCAGCCAGCCGAGCAGCAGCAGCGGGATGTTGGCCTCGGAGGCGGCCTTGCCGATGGCCGCAGCCACGCCGGAGTCCACGATCACCTGCTTGAAGCCGCCGCCCGCCCCGACGATCAGCAGGATACCCGCGGCGGGCGGCAGGCCCGCTGAGACGATGGAGCGGACCTCCGAGCGGTTGCGGCCGAGTGCGTAGCCGAGGAGGGCCATGGCCGCGAGCACGGTCAGGAACATCGCGATCAGCGGGGTGCCGAGGAAGTCCAGCACGCTGTTGTACCAGGCGTGGCCGGGGAAGGCGATGTCCGCGACGGCCTTGGCGAGCATCAGCACCACGGGCAGTGCGATCACCCCCACCGACACGCCGAAGGACGGGCGGCGGCGGCCCTCCTCGCCGGCGGCGTCCACCACCAGCGAGTTCACCAGCTGCTCGGGCGCCTCCGCCTGCACATGGCGGGAGATGAACCGGCCGTACAGCGGACCGGCCACGACGACCGTCGGGACGGCGGCGATCAGACCCAGGCCCAGGGTGGTGCCGACGTTGGCGTGCAGCGCCGTGACGGCCACCAGCGGGCCGGGGTGCGGCGGGACGAAGGCGTGCAGTGTGCCGAGGCCGGCCAGGGCCGGGACGGCCAGCCGCACCAGCGGGGTCGAGGTGCGCTTGGCCATCACCACGATCAGCGGCACCAGCAGGACCAGGCCGACCTCGAAGAACATCGGCAGGCCGATGATGACGGCGATGAGCGCCATGGTCCAGGGCAGCATCCGCGGCCCGGACCGTGAGCCCAGGGTGTCGACGATCCGGTCGACGGCTCCGGAGTCGGCGAGCAGCTTGCCGAGGACGGCGCCCAGGGCGATCAGTGCGCCGGTGCCGCCCATGGTGCTGCCGAGACCGGTGGTGAAGGAGGTCACCGCGGTGTCCAGCCCCATGCCGGTGCCGATGCCCAGCACCAGGGTGCCGGCGATCAGGGCGATCAGCGGATGGAAGTCCAGCAGGGTGATCAGCAGCACGATCAGGGCGACCGCGGCGACGACCATGCCCAGGAGCAGGGAGTCATGGCCGGTCCAGGCTCCGCCGGAGGACGCAGCGAGGGATCTGAGGGGGGATATCGCGAGCTGGTGCAAGGTGGGTGGTCCCTACATCGTGGTAAGCGTACGGATGCCTTCGAATGCTCAGCGGTGGGTGGAGGCGGGGGTGGAAAAGGGTGCCGGGGGTCAGCCCTCGGTGGTGTGCGCCGCCTCGTCGTAGCTGCGCAGCAGGGCGACCTTCTCCCCGGACGGGGTGGCGGCGTCGAAGCGGTAGCCGAGCCACTCGTGCACCAGGCGGCGGGCCAGTTCCAGCCCGATCACCCGCTGACCGAGCGTCAGGACCTGGGCGTCGTTGCTGAGGACGGAGCGCTCCACCGAGAAGCTGTCGTGTGCGGTGACCGCCCTGACGCCCGGCACCTTGTTGGCGCTGATGGCCACGCCGAGGCCGGTTCCGCAGACCAGCAGGGCCCGGTCGGCCCTGCCGTCCGCGACCATGCGGCCCGCCTCCACGCCGATGTGCGGGTAGGCGGTGTGCTCGTCGCGGCGTACGCCGACATCGGTCACGGAGGCGACCCGGGGGTCGGCCTCCAGGTCGGCCTTGAGTGCCTCCTTGTACTCGTAACCGGCGTCGTCCGAACCGACGACGATGCGCAGGCCCTTCGTTTCCAGCATCAGGCGGGCGCCCTTCGTCCAGGGGTGGGTGGTGTGGTCAGGGGCCGGAGGCGTCCGGGAGCGGGACGTCTCCGGGACCGGCGGCCGCCGCGGAGGGCGGCCGCCGGGTGCGCCGTCACTCGTGTGCGGCGGCGGGCACGCAGTCGAGTGCGGCGACCGTCCGGGCGCACAGGGCCAGCGACAGCGCGCCGGCGTCCGGGGTGCCCACGCTGCGCTCGGCGAGCGGGCGGGCGCGGCCGAGCCGGGGGGTGAGCCGTGCGGTGTCCTCGGCGGCAGCGGTGGCCGCCGCCGCGGCGGACGCCAGGGCCTGCCCGACCGGGCGGCCCGCGGCGATCTCCGCCGTGAGCGTCCCGACCAGCGGGACCAGCGCGTCCACCAGCGTCTTGTCACCGACCGCGGCGCCGCCCAGCCCGGTGACCGCGGCGGCCGCCGCCCGGCCGGCTGCGGCGATGCGCGGGCCGGTGGCCGCCCCGGTGTTGCCGAGTCCGTCGGCGAGCGCGCGCAGCCCCACCCCCCACAGCACGCCGGACGTGCCGCCGGCCTCGTCCGCCCAGGCGTCGGCGGCGGCGGTCAGCACCGACGCGGCGCCGCCGCCGCGCAGGTCCACGGCGGTCGCCGCGCGGACCGCGGCGTCGATGCCCTTGCACATGCCGCGGCCGTGGTCGCCGTCACCGGCCACCGCGTCGATCCGGCCGAGTTCCGCGGCGTGCTCGTGCAGCGCCTGCTGCATGGCGTGCAGCCCGGCGAGCAGCAGGGCGGCCGTCGCACGGGAGGCCTGGTCCGCGGGCGGCAGCGGCACCTCCGGCTGCGCCGCGGCGGCGTCCGGGGCCGGACCGCGCTGCCCCGGTACCGGCGGGACGGCCGCGGTGCGGCGGTACCCGGGGGCGTCGGCGGGGGCGGTCCACCAGCGCTCCAGGTCCTCGTCCAGCCACATCAGGGTCAGTGAACAGGCCGCCATGTCCAGGCTGGTGACCAGTTCGCCCACCTCCGGGCGGACCACGGTCAGGCCGGCTGCGGAGAGCTCGTCCTGGACGTGCCCCCAGAGCAGGAAGAGCTCCTCGTACTTGGTGGCGCCCAGGCCGTTGAGCACCGCCGCGACGCGGCCGCCGGCCTCCGCGGGGCGCTCCTCCAGCAGGCGTGCCACCAGCGTCCTGGCCAGTCCGGCGGCGTCCGCCATGGCCTCGTCGCGCACCCCCGGCTCGCCGTGGATGCCGAGGCCGACGGCCATCGAGCGCTCGGGCACCTCGAAGAGCGGACGGTCGGCGCCCGGCATGGTGCATCCGGCGAAGGCGACACCGAAGGAGAACGTACGGTCGTTGGCGTGCCGGGCGGCGCGCTCGACGCCGTCCAGGTCGAGGCCCTCCTCGGCGGCCGCCCCGGCCACCTTGAAGACGGTGAAGTCCCCCGCTATGCCGCGGCGTTCATGGCGGCGGTCGGCCGGGGCGCTGGCCACGTCGTCGGTCACCAGCACGGTGCGGGTGTCGATGCCCGCGTCGCGCAGCCGCTGCTGGGCCATGCCGAAGTTGAGCCGGTCGCCCGCGTAGTTGCCGAAGCTGAGGAGCACGCCGCCGCCGTTGTCCGCCGCGCGGGCGACCGACTCGGCCTGACGGGCGGAGGGCGAGGTGAAGATGTTGCCCACCACCGCTCCGGTCGCCAGGCCGGAGCCGACCAGCCCGCTGAACGCGGGGTAGTGGCCGGAGCCGCCTCCGACGACCACCGCCACCTGTCCGTCGCGGGGTGCGCGGCTGCGGATCACCCCTCCCGGTACGACGGTGACGTAGTCCGGGTAAGCGGCGGCGAAGCCTCGGAGCGAGTCCTCGCCGAACCGGTCCGGGTCGCCGAACAGCCTGGTCATGGTGGTGGAAGTCCCTTCGGTGGTGCGTGCCCCGCACGGTGCGGGCGAAGCGGTCGGTGACGGACCGTCAGCTCTGGTCGGCGGTCGGGTCCGGCCGGCGGTCAGGCCCTGTCGCGCGGCAGGATGCGGCGCAGGTACTCACGGTTGGCCGCGGAGACGCTCAGCCCGTCGCCGCCGTAGTGCTCGACGCAGAACGCCCCGTCGAAGCCGTTGTCGATCGCGAACCGCACGGCCTTGCGGTAGTTCATGAACCCGGACTCCATCGGCGCCGGGGTGGTGAGGACCTGGCCGGACGCCGGGTCCTCGGCCCGGTAGTAGTTCTTGACGTGCCAGTAGTTGGCGTGCGGGAGGGTCTTGGCGACCATCGACTCCCAGGACTCGATCGGGCGCTGCATCCGGAGCAGGTTGCCCAGGTCGGGGTTGAGCCCGATGTTGTCGTGGGCGATGTCGGTGAGCAGTGCGACCGCGGAGTCCGCGGTGCCGAGGTAGGTGTCCTCGTACATCTCCAGGGAGAGCTGGACGCCCACCCGGGCACCGTGCTCGGCCAGTTCGCGCAGCCGGACGACGGCCTTGTCCCAGGTGGCGCGGTCGCCCTCGGGGTCCTTGGGGCCGGGGACGGTCCAGAACCAGAGCACGGCCTGCTGCGCGGGGGTGAGCGGCCGGTGCAGGCCGACCGAGACCAGGGGGACGCCGAGCGCCGCGGCGGCGTCGATGGTGCGGTGCGAGTAGGCGAGGTTGTCGTCCCCGTCGACGGGGTCGATGACGCTGCGCCGGATGGCCGAGATGGCGGGCGCGGTGAGTCCGGTGGAGCGCAGCACCCCGGCCAGTTCCTCCAGGCGGGGGGCCGCGAGGTCACCGGGCCGCAGCCAGCCGTCGGTGAGGTCGACCTCGGTGAAGCCGGCCTCGGCCACCTCGGTGAGGGTGGCGGCCCACTCCTCGGCGGACTGGTCCTGTACGGACGTTCCGTCCGGGGCTCGCCCGGGGAACTGCAGCAGCGCCGCGGCGATGGGCCAGTTCTCCGGGGTGTAGGGAATCGACATCTGATTTCCACCTTCCATAGATCCTATATGATCTAGAATCCATCATCGCCCGTCAAGCCCCGACGGCTACGGATCGCTGACATGTGAGGAACCTCGCGGACCTCCGACCGGCGGCACGGCCGGCAGCCAACGCCGCCGTCGCACACTGCGCACCCGTCAGGACGGAGGGCCCCGCCCACGATCGGCCACCGGCCGCACCGCGCCCAAGCCGACGCCCCGGCGCGACTTCTACGCCGCTCCCGCGCCGCCGGCGACCCTGCGGAGGCCACCCGGCCGGATGGCGACGGTCCTGGTCGGCGGCCGCCCGCGCGCCCCCGGGCCACGGGCCCGGCGCCGGCACGGCTGCGCCCCGGGCGTCGAAAGCCCGGGGGCAGGGAGGAGGGGCCGGGGTTCCAGCGCCGAGGGTGCACCCCTGAGAGACTGGGGGTGAGGTGCCGCAGCGGCCGCCGGGTCTCGCCCCTCTCGGAAGGCCCGGGGCGAGTCATGGAATATCGTTAGTAGATCCTATAGGATCTGCCCTCGATCTACCCGGCCCGGAGAGCCTCCCCACGCGCTCCCCCTCGCGGATGGCGGACAGGAGCCATGATGAACATCTGGAACGACGCCGGCCGCCCCCCGCACGAGCGGGTGAGCGCCCTGATGGCCGAGATGACCCTGCCGGAGAAGCTCGCCCAGCTCGGCAGCCACTGGACCAAGGCCAATGTGGGCAACGGCGCCGCACGGGTGGCACCGATCGAGGAGGCCCTGGTCGCCGTGGCCGGCGAGGCCGAGGCCATGGCGCACGGCATCGGGCACCTCACCCGGCCGTACGGCACCAGGCCGCTCACCGTCGCCGAGGGCCGGGCGGAACTCGTCCGCAGGCAGCGCTTCCTGGTCGAGGAGACCCGGCTCGGCATCCCCGCGATCGCCCACGAGGAGTGCCTGACCGGCTTCGCCGCCCATGGCGCCACCGTCTACCCGACCCCCCTCGCCTGGGCCGCCACCTTCGACACCGGGCTGATCGAACGGATGGGGGCCGCCATCGGCCGGGACATGGCCGCCGTCGGCGTCCACCAGGGGCTGTCGCCCGTCCTGGACGTGGTCCGCGACTACCGCTGGGGCCGGGTCGAGGAGACCATCGGCGAGGATCCCTTCCTGGTGGGCGCCATCGGTACCGCGTACGTCCGGGGACTGCAGTCCCAGGGCGTCATCGCGACGCTCAAGCACTTCGCGGGCCACGCCGCCTCCCGTGGCGCACGCAACCACGCGCCCGTCTCCATCGGGCCGCGCGAGATGGCCGATGTGATCCTCCCTCCGTTCGAGAGGGCGGTCGTCGAGGGCGGCGCCGGGTCGGTGATGAACACCTACACCGACCAGGACGGAGTGCCGGCGGCCGCCGACCCCCGGCTGCTCACCGACCTGCTGCGGGAGGAGTGGGGCTTCGAGGGCACCGTCGTCTCGGACTACGGTTCGGTCGCGTTCCTGCGCACCATGCACCGCGTCGCCGCGTCCGACGGCGACGCGGCCCGGGTGGCCCTCACCGCGGGCATGGACGTGGAACTGCCCAACACCCGCTGCTACGGGGAGGAACTGCACCAGCAGGTCGTCTCCGGCCGGGTGTCCGAGGAGACCGTCGACCGGGCCGTCCGCCGGGTACTGCTGCAGAAGGTCGGGCTGGGCCTGCTCGACGCCGGCTGGACCCCCGAGGCCGACGCCGGTGTGGGCACCCCCGTGGACCTCGATTCGGACGCCAACCGCGCCCTCGCCGCGGAGATCGGAGCCCGCTCGGTCGTCCTGCTCGCCAACGACCGTGCGGTGCTGCCGCTCGACGCCGCGCGGACCCGCTCCATCGCCCTGATCGGACCCCGTGCGGACGACCCGCAGACGTTCCTCGGCTGCTACTCCTTCCCCAACCATGTGCTGCCCAAGTACCCCGGCCACCCGCTGGGACTGCACATCCCCTCGCTGCGGGACGCCCTCGCCGCGGAACTGCCGGACGCCGCCGTCGTGTACGAGCAGGGCTGTCCGGTGACCGGCGGCGACGGCTCCGGGATCCCCGCCGCCGTCTCGGCCGCCGCGCAGGCCGGCCTCGCCCTGGTGGTGGTGGGAGACCGCTCCGGGATGTTCGGCAACGGCACCTCCGGCGAGGGCTGCGACGTGGCCGACCTGCGCCTGCCCGGCCGTCAGGCGGAGCTGATCGGGGCGGTGCTGGACACCGGGACGCCGGTGGTCCTGGTGGTGGTCTCCGGGCGGCCCTACGCACTCGGCGACCTCGCGCCGCGGTGCGCCGCCGTCGTCCAGGCCTTCATGCCGGGGCAGGAGGGCGGCGCGGCGCTCGCCGGGGTCCTCACCGGCCGCACCGAGCCCTCCGGCAGGCTCCCGGTGCAGATCCCCGCCGAACCCGGGGCGCAGCCCGGCACCTACCTCAACCCGCCGCTCGGCCGGTACAGCGAGGGCATCAGCGTGCTGGACAACCGCCCGCTGTTCCCCTTCGGCCACGGGCTGTCCTACACCTCGTTCGCCTACCGGGACCTCGCCCTGAGCGCCGGGCGGATCCCGACCGACGGCGAGGTCGAGATCTCCTGCCTGGTCCGCAACAGCGGACCGCGGGCGGGCCGGGAGACCGTCCAGCTGTACTTCGACGACCCGGTGGCCCAGGTCGCCCGTCCCGTGCTGCAGCTGGCCGACTTCGCCGGAGTGTGGCTGGAACCCGGTGAGGAGAAGCGCGTCACCTTCCGGCTGCACGCCGACCGGACCGCGTACACCGGGCTCGCCGGCCACCGCATCGTCGAGCCCGGGACGATCCGGCTGATGGTCGGCTCGTCCAGTGCCGACCTGCCGCTGACCGCCGAGGTCGAACTGGCCGGTCCCGAGCGGCGGCTGCGCGGTCGCGGCGCGGTGCGCTGACCGCGGACCGGCCCGGCGGTCCGGTGCACGGCGGACCGGCCCCCTGCCGGGCAGCGCCGAGGTCCAGGTAGAGTGGCCTTCGGTGTGCCGGGAAGCCTGGTCGGCTCGGGGGACGACCGCAGCCGTCGGGCAGCGGTGACCCCGTTCGTCGGGATGGGGTGCTCCACCGGTGCACGCAGTCGGGATCGTTCTTCTTCTGGTCGTTCTGGCCACCGCCGTCGCCACCTTCGCCCGGCACTGGAGTGTGCCCGCCCCGTCGCTGCTGGTGCTGGCGGGCCTCGGGACCGCCCTGATACCCGGTGTGCCCGCGCTGCACGTCCCGCCGGAGGCGATCGCGACGGTGGTGCTGCCCCCGCTGCTGTACGCCTCCGCCGAGGAACTGTCGCTGCGCGACCTCAGGACGGTGTGGCGCCCCGTCACCGTCCTCGCCCTCGGCCTGGTCTTCGCCTCCGCGGCGGTGGTCGGCTTCGTGGCGGTCGCGGTGACCGGTCTTCCGCCCGCGATGGCCTTCGTCCTCGGCGCGGTACTGGCCAGCACCGACCCGGTGGCGGTCACCGCCCTGGGCCGGCGGCTGGCCCTGCCGGGCCGGGTCCATGTCCTGGTGCAGGCCGAGAGCCTGTTCAACGACGCCACCTCGCTGGTCCTCTTCAGGGTCGCCGTCGGCGCCGCGGCGGCCGCCGGGGGCTCGGTGGGCCCGGTGTCGGCGGGCGGGCAGTTCCTGCTGCTCGGCGGCGGCGGAAGTCTGGTGGGGGCGGCCGTCGCAGGTCTGGTGCGGCTGATCCGGCGGCGCACCGCCGACCCGGTGCTGGAGACCGTGATCGCGCTGGTCACCCCGTACGCGGCGTATGTGCTGGCGGAGTCGGTGCACACCTCCGGCATCACCTCCGTCGTCGTGGCCGGAGTGGTGCTCGGCCAGTCCGGCCACCGGCTGAGCGACGCCCGGATCCGGCTGCAGGTGCAGGCCGTCTACGCGGTGGTGGTGTTCCTGCTGGAGAGCGTGGTCTTCGCCATCGTCGGCCTGGAACTGCCCGCACTGGTACGGGACCTGCCGGCCGGGTCCGGCCGGTGGCCGCTGCAGGCCCTGGCCCTGGCGGCCGCGCTGCTCGCGGTCAGGGTGGTGTGGACGCTGCTGATGAGCCGCGCGGTCGGGACCGGCGGTACCCGGCTGTCCTGGCGGGTGGCCGGGGTCGTCACCTGGGCGGGCACCAGGGGGGTGATGCCGCTGGCCGCCGCCCTGTCCATCCCGCTGACCACGGGCGGCGGCACCGGACCGGCGGGCCGTCCGCTGGTGCTGGTGCTGACCACGGCGGTCGTGGTGTTCACCCTGGTGGTGCAGGGGCTGACGCTGGCCACCGTGGTCGGCCGCTCGGGGCTGGCCCTGGAACCCGAGCACACCGCCCGCGAGGAGGCCGGAGCGCGCGACGCACTCGACCGCGCAGCGCTGGACCACGTCGAGCAGCTCACCGGACTGGGAACACTGCCCGAGCCCGTCGTCGACCGGGTGCGGCGCGGCCTGACCGCGCGTCTGGACCGCACCGCCGACGGCGCGGACGGCAGCGCCCTGGACACGGCCTACCGCGCGTTGCGGCAGGAGCTCATCGGCGTCCAGAACACCGAACTGCACCGCCTCTACGACCAGCACCTCATCAGCGACACCACCCGCCGGCGGCTCCAGCACGACCTCGACCGGGAGGAGGCCGCGCTCGGCGGCCGGTGAACGACCCACCGCCCGGGGAGCCGCGTGCCGCCGCCCAGCCGGCCTGTTCCGGCCCGGGCCGACCGGTGCCGCCCTATCCTGCGGGGAGTCGGGAGAGACGGGCTGCGCCCGGCGGGGGCGGCGCCCGTCCCCGCCGGGCAGCGTGGACGCAGGATCCGGGGGCGATTGATGCACACCGCTTCGTTGCCGTACATCGACGAGCACACGGCGGTCATCGACGCGCCGTGCGAGGAGGTCTGGCGCAGTCTGGGCGAGGCGCTGGACCAGGCGTTCTCAGGCCCCGGCGCGACCGGGTACGCGCGGCTGGTCGGGGCCTCGCCCGGCAGGGCCGCGGGGCCCCGCCCGCTGGCCGAGGGCTCGGCGCTCGCCGGATTCCGCGTGGTGGCCGCGGACCCGGGAAGGGAGCTGGTCCTGGAGGGACGCCACCGCTTCTCGCGCTACACCCTGACGTTCCGTCTGGAGCGTGTCGGCCCGGCACGGACACGGCTCAGCGCCGAAAGCCGCGCCGCCTTCCCCGGGGTGGCCGGTGCCGCCTACCGCGGACTGGTCATCGGGACGGGCGGACATGTCGTCGGCGTGCGGCGGCTCCTCGGCGCGGTCCGCCGCGGCTGCGGCCCGGCCACGGGGGCGGGGACGGGCTGAACCGTCACGGGCGACCCGGGCGGGGGCGTGCCGGTGCCGGGCGGGTGCCCCGCCGCTCCCCGTCCCGGGCACCCGCCGCCGTTCTACCGCTCCCGCCCCGCCAGCTGCCGCAGGGCCGACCGCGCCGCGTGGTAGCCGCTCATGCCGTGCGTACCGGCGCCCGGCGGGGTGGCCGCCGAGCACAGCACCACACCGGGGATCCCGGTGGCGTACGGGTCCAGGGCCGGCCTGGGCCGGACCGCGACCTGCCAGGGGGAGTTGGCGCCGGTGACGATGTCCCCGCCGACGTAGTTCGCGTTGTACGCGGCCAGCTCCGCGGGGCCGCGGACGGAGGTGCCCACGATCCGTTCCCGGAGCCCGGGCGCGTACTGCTCGATCCGGTCCAGCACCACGCCGGTCGCATCGCCGGCGTAACCGTGGGGGACGTGCGCGTACGCATAGACCGGGTGGACGTTCCCGGCCGAGCGGCCGGGGTCGGCCAGGTACTGCTGGGCGACCAGGACGAAGGGGCGCTCGGGCATCCTGCCGAGCGTGGCCTCCCGCTCGGCGTGGACGACCTCCTCCAGCGGGCCGCCCAGGTGCACGGTGCCGGCCTGTGCGCACCGGGGGTTGAGCCAGGGGACGCCGCCCTCCACCGCGAGGTCGACCTTGAACGCCGCCGGTCCGTGCTGCCACCGCCGATAGGCGCGCCGGACCCGCGGGGGCAGCCGGTCGCCGCAGATGTCGGCGGCGGCGCCCGGGGCGACGTCCAGCACCACCGCCCTGGCGGGCGGCAGTTCGCCGAGGGAGCGCACCCGCACCCCTGTCTCGACGGTGCCGCCGAGTTCCCGCAGCAGTGCGGCGAGGGCGTCGGTGATCGCCTGGGAGCCGCCGCGGGCGACCGGCCAGCCGTACCGGTGCCCGGCGGCGGTGAGCATCAGCCCCACGGCCGAGCTCATGGGCGCGGACAGCCGGTGGAAGGCGTGCGCGGCGACCCCCGCGAACAGCGCCCGGGCCTCCTCCGTCCGCCAGCGGCGCGCGATCACGGTGGCCGGCTGCAGCGCCCGCAGTCCGAACCGGGCCAGCGGGACCGGGTGCCGGGGCAGATGCAGCACCGGTCCCAGCAGGTCCTCGCAGAGTGCGTCGTACGAGTCGGCAAGCGGCCCGAAGAGCCGCTGCCAGGCCGCGCCGTCCCCGCCGAGCCCGTCGGCCGTCCGTTCGATCGAGCGGACCAGCACCGCGGCGCGGCCGGAGTCCAGCGGATGAGCGAGGTCCACCTCCGGCCAGGCCCACTCCAGGCCGTACCGCTCCAGGCCGAGCGAGCGGAGGAACGGCGAGGCGACACCCATCGGGTGGACCCCCGAGCAGTGGTCGTGCAGCACCCCGGGCACGGTCAGCTCGCCGCTCCGGGCGCCGCCGCCGATCTCGTCCGCGGCCTCCAGGACGGTGACCGCCAGCCCGTGCCGGGCCAGGACGACGGCGGCGGCCAGCCCGTTGGGCCCCGACCCCACCACGATCGCGTCACTCATGCGCCGTCACCGGGCCCGCGGCGGGCGGTGGACGGCGCCGCACGGCCGGTCCGCTGCCCGGGGGACGGCCCGTCCGCCGCCGTCCGGCCGGGGCCGCAGGCGACCATGTCACTGATGTTCACCGGATCTCTCCCAGGGTGCCCGGCTTGCAGGCCGGGGAGGAATGGGTCCTTGTCCGTGCCGCACCGTACAGCCGGGCGGGCCGGCACCACGACCACCTCCCGCACTGCGACGGGCGCCGGCCCGCCGGAGCCGGGGCCGACCCGTATCCCCGGACGGCCTCCACGGCCCCGCCGCGGCACCCCGCACCCCTCCCCCACGGCCCGGATCCCAAGCGATCCGAGCCGGCTGCGCCGATTCCCCGCGCGGGCACCGATTCCTTTCCGCCCCGGCCGTAGTCGAACGGTGTATGACCGACAGGAACTCCCGCCGCATCAGTCAGTACGTGCTCGTCTCCGCCAACGGCGTCGCCGGTGAACCCCTGCCCTGGGCCGGCCCCTACTTCGGCCCGGGGAGCGCGGCGCACTCACTGGACGTCCTGCGGCGCAGCGACGCGATGCTGATGGGGCGCCGTACCTATGAGATCTTCTCCCGCCAGTGGCCGGCGATCGAGGGCCCGTACGCCGACCACCTCAACGCCATGCCGAAGTTCGTCTTCTCCTCGACCCTGCGGAGGGCCGAATGGACCAACACCACCGTGGTCCCGGGCGATGTCGCCCGGGCGGTTGCCGAGCTCAAACAGCGACCGGGCGGGAACCTGGTCGTCTACGGGCACGGACAGTTCGGGCAGACCATCTGCGACGCCGGCCTGGTCGACGACCTCACCCTCACCGTGGTGCCGGTCTTCGCGGACGGGGCTCCGCTGTTCAGGCCGGGCGGATCGGCCCGGCGGTGGACCCTGGTCTCGGCGGGACCGGGACGGGACCCCGGACTGGCCACGCTCTCCTACCGGTCGGTGGCCGGGGGCGACGCATGAGGGCGGGGCACGCCGGGGCCGGTACGGGCC
>NZ_LIQR01000307.1 GCF_001418575.1 Peterkaempfera griseoplana | reverse complement strand
CGCCAGGGCGCGGGCGACCGCGATGCGCTGCCGCTGCGACTGGATGATCTCGGCCGGGCGACGGCGGGCGCAGTCGGCCACATCGAGGCGTTCCAGCCATTCGGCCGCCGCGGTGCGGGCGGCCCTGCGGCCGGCGCCGGCCAGCAGCAGCGGCAGGGCGACGTTCTCCGCGGCGGTGAGCTCGGGCACCAGGTCGGGCTGTGACCCGACCCAGCCGAACTGCTCGCGGCGCAGTCGTTCCCGGTCGGTGCGGGAGAGGGTGTGGACGGCCAGGTCGTCGTACCAGACCTCGCCCTCGTCGACCGGCAGCTGGGCGCTGAGGCAGCCGAGGAGGGTGGTCTTACCGGAGCCCCGCGGGCCGGTGACGGCCAGTACCTCGCCCCTGCGCACGGCGAGGGAGACTCCGCGCAGTGCCGGGGTCCCGTCGTGGGACTTCACCACGCCGCTTGCTCGCAGCACGTCGCTGTCCGGCGGGGCCGCTGTCAAGAGAACCTCCGGCTCTAGGTGTCACATGTCAGATTAGAACCACAAGGACACGAAGAGGTCGCGGCACACGGTGCGAAGTACATCCAATCGGATATATGTGACTGGTATTCATGCGCCAAAGGGCGGCTCCCGAACCGGGAGCCGCCCTGGCGGAGGGTTGTGCGAAGGGTCAGGCTCAGATCTTGGTCCACGCCTCGGTGAGGGTGGCCCGCAGGATCTGCTCGATCTCGTTGAAGGTCGACTGGTCGGAGATCAGCGGCGGGGCCAGCTGGATCACCGGGTCGCCGCGGTCGTCGGCACGGCAGTAGAGGCCGTTCTCGTAGAGCTTCTTGGAGACGAAGCCGTACAGGACGCGCTCCACCTCCTCGTCGTTGAAGGTCTCCTTGGTGGCCTTGTCCTTCACCAGCTCGATGCCGTAGAAGAACCCGTTGCCGCGCACGTCGCCCACGATCGGCAGGTCGTGCAGCTTCTGCAGGGTGGACAGGAACGCGCCCTCGGTGTCCAGCACGTGCTGGTTGAGCTTCTCGCGCTCGAAGATGTCCAGGTTGGCCAGCGCTACCGCTGCGGAGACCGGGTGGCCGCCGAAGGTGTAGCCGTGCAGGAAGGTGTTCTCGCCCTTGTAGAAGGGCTCAGCCAGCCGGTCGGAGATGATGGTGGCGCCGATTGGGGAGTAGCCCGAGGTCATGCCCTTGGCGCAGGTGATCATGTCGGGCTGGTAGCCGAACTTGTCGGCGCCGAACATGGTGCCCAGCCGGCCGAAGGCGCAGATGACCTCGTCCGAGACCAGCAGCACGTCATGGCGGTCGCAGATCTCGCGGACCCGCTGGAAGTACCCGGGCGGCGGCGGGAAGCAGCCGCCGGCGTTCTGCACCGGCTCCAGGAAGACGGCGGCCACGGTGTCCGGGCCCTCGAAGAGGATCTGCTGCTCGATCTGGTCGGCGGCCCAGCGGCCGTAGGCCTCCGGGTCGTCGCCGTGGATCGGGGCGCGGTAGATGTTGGTGTTGGGCGCCTTGTGGGTGCCGGGGACCAGCGGCTCGAAGGGGGCCTTCAGGCCCGGCAGGCCGGTGATGGAGAGCGCGCCCTGCGGGGTGCCGTGGTAGGCGACGGCACGCGAGATGACCTTGTACTTGGTCGGCTTGCCGGTCAGCTTGAAGTACTGCTTGGCCAGCTTCCAGGCGGTCTCCACGGCCTCGCCGCCGCCGGTGGAGAAGAAGACCTTGTTGAGGTCGCCGGGGGCGTAGTTGGCCAGCCGCTCGGCCAGCTCGATCGCCTTGGGGTGGGCGTAGCTCCACACCGGGAAGAAGGCCAGCTCGGCGGCCTGCTTGGCGGCGACCTCGGCCAGCTCGCGGCGGCCGTGGCCGGCCTGCACGACGAACAGGCCTGCGAGGCCGTCGAGGTACTTGCGGCCCTCGGCGTCGTAGACGTAGGTGCCCTCGCCCCGGACGATGGTGGGGACGGGAGTGTTCTCGTACGACGACATCCGGGTGAAGTGCATCCACAGATGGTCGTAGGCGGACTTCGACAGGTCCTTCTGGGCGGGGTTCGCGGTCATCTGGTGCCCCAGGTGTAGGTCTGTTTCCGGAGCTTCAGGTACACGAAGCTCTCGGTGCTCCGCACGCCGGGAAGGGCGCGGATGCGCTTGTTGATCAAATCCAGGAGATGCTCGTCGTCCTCGCAGACCAGCTCGGCCAGGAGGTCGAACGAGCCTGCGGTGGCGACGACGTAGTCCACCTCGTCCAAGGCGGCCAGGGCGTCGGCGACCGGGTCGATGTCGCCCTCGACGTTGATGCCGACCATGGCCTGCCGGCTGAAGCCGACGGTGAGCGGGTCGGTCACGGCGACGATCTGCATCACGCCCTGGTCGAGCAGTTTCTGTACGCGCTGCCGCACCGCGGCCTCGGACAGGCCCACGGCCTTCCCGATGGCGGCGTACGGGCGGCGCCCGTCCTCCTGCAACTGCTCGATGATCGCCTTCGATACGGAGTCGAGGGGAACGCTGCCGTTCCGGTCGCGGTTGGCCACGGCCACCACTCTGCATGATCGACAGGATGTTCGCAAGGGAATCCGTCGTTGATCTTGCAGATCGCTGCTGATTCCATCGTTCTCGTCGCGCGGGTATGTCGATAACGTCGGCCACGCGACTACCCTGGTCCGTATGTACGGGCAGCAGGACGTGATGTCCGCAATCCGTACATACTTCAGTGCACCGTGCCTCGCCCGGTGCGGCCACCCGGCGACCCGAATGCAGGATTCGAGGAGAGATCCGTGAGCGATCTTCGCGCGCTGCGCAACTACATCAACGGAGAGTTCGTCGACGCGGCGGACGGCCGGACCCTGGAGGTGGTCGACCCCACCACCGGTGAGGTCTACGCCACCTCCCCGCTCTCCGGCGAGGCCGACGTCGACGCCGCCATGGCCGCCGCCGCCGAGGCCTTCACCACCTGGCGCGACACCACCCCCTCCGCCCGCCAGCGAGCCCTGCTCAAGGTCGCCGACGCGATCGAGGCGCGGGCCGAGGAGCTGATCGACGCCGAGTGCCGCAACACCGGCAAGCCCCGTGAGCTCACCCGCTCCGAGGAGATCCCGCCGATGGTGGACCAGATCCGGTTCTTCGCCGGCGCCGCCCGGATGCTGGAGGGCAAGTCCGCCGGTGAGTACATGGAGGGTCTGACCTCCTACGTCCGCCGTGAGCCGGTCGGCGTCTGCGCCCAGGTCGCGCCCTGGAACTACCCGATGATGATGGCGGTGTGGAAGTTCGCCCCCGCCATCGCCGCGGGCAACACCGTGGTGCTCAAGCCCTCCGACACCACCCCGGCCTCCACCGTGCTGCTCGCCGAGATCATGGGCGAGATCCTCCCCAAGGGCGTCTTCAACGTCATCTGCGGCGACCGCGAGACCGGCCGCATGATGGTGGAGCACAGGACCCCGGCGATGGCCTCCATCACGGGCTCGGTGCGCGCCGGTATGCAGGTCGCCGGCAGCGCCGCCAAGGACCTCAAGCGGGTCCACCTGGAGCTGGGCGGCAAGGCCCCGGTGGTGGTCTTCGAGGACGCCGACATCCCGGCGGCCGTCGAGGGCATCTCGGTGGCGGGCTTCTTCAACGCCGGCCAGGACTGCACCGCGGCCACCCGGGTGCTGGTGCACGCCGACATCCACGACGAGTTCGTGGCCGCCCTGGCGAAGGCCGCGGCCGAGACCAAGACCGGCGGCGTCGACGAGGAGGACGTCCTCTACGGCCCGCTGAACAACGCCAACCAGCTCAAGCAGGTGTCCGGCTTCATCGAGCGGCTGCCGGAGCACGCCAAGGTCGAGGCCGGCGGCAAGCAGGTCGGCGACCGGGGCTACTTCTTCGCCCCCACCGTGGTCTCGGGCCTGCGCCAGGACGACGAGATCATCCAGAACGAGGTCTTCGGCCCGGTCATCACCGTGCAGAAGTTCACCGACGAGGCCCAGGCCGTCGCCTACGCCAACGGCGTCGACTACGCCCTGGCCTCCTCGGTGTGGACCAAGGACCACGCCCGCGCCATGCGGATGTCCAAGGTGCTCGACTTCGGCTGCGTGTGGATCAACACCCACATCCCGCTGGCCGCCGAGATGCCGCACGGCGGCTTCAAGAAGTCCGGCTACGGCAAGGACCTCTCCGCCTACGGCTTCGAGGACTACACCCGTGTCAAGCACGTCATGACGGCGATCTGACACCGGGGGCCGCCCCGGAGGCCCTCGCCTCCGGGGCGGCCCCCGCCGCACCGCCGTCCCCGGCTCAGCCCACGTCCCACAGGAAGCGGTGGGTGTGGATGCCGAAGTAGGGGAAGGTCTCGACCCCGGTCACCCCGTCGATCGGCCGCACCACGTCGTTGACCAGGTCCAGCAGATCGGCCGGCTGCCCGCACACCACCTCCGCGAAGAGGTCGTACGGACCGGCGGTCAGCACCATGTAGACGACCTCCTCGCGCTGCGCCAGCACATCCGCGACCGCCCGTGGGTCGCCGTCCACCGATATGCCCAGCAGCGCCATCGACTGGCGGCCCATGGCCATGGGATCGGTCACCCCGACGACCTGCACCACCTTGGAGTCCAGCAGCCGCTGCAGCCGCTGCCGGGCGGCCGACGCCGACAGGCCGACCTTGGGGCCGAGGTCCGCATAGGCGATCCGGCCGTCGGTCTGCAGTTCTCTGAGGATCGCCCGGTCGATGTCGTCCACGTGGCCCCGTTTCTTTGTGCTCGCTCAACGTCACCAGCTGATCGCTGATCCCGCACTGTACCCAGGGCCCCTGCCCCCGGGCAGCCCGCGTCCGCGCCTCAGCGCCGCACCGCGTCCAGCGCCAGCAGGGCCACATGGAGTGACAGACAGGACTCCACCTGGTCCAGGTCGACGCCCAGCACCCGCTCCACCTTGTGCAGCCGGTCGTAGAACGAGGGCCGGGACAGATGCGCCGCGTCGGCCGCCGCCGACTTGTTGCGCCCCTGCTCCAGATAGACCCGCAGCATCGGCACCAGCTGGGTGGAGTGCTCCGCGTCATGGGCCAGCAGCGGCCCCAGCTCCCGCTCCACGTACGTCTGCAGCCGGGCGTCGTCCCGCAGCAGGTGCAGCAGTCCGCGCAGCCGCACGTCGGGAAGCCGGTAGTACGACGCCGACCGGGCCCCGGGCAGCGGCGAGTCGTGCAGGGCGGCGTCCGCCACCTGCACGGCCTCGATCAAAGTGCGACGGGCGTCGCGCACCGAACCCACCGAGGAGCCCACCGCGACCACCGGCTCCGTCGCGGGACGGCCCCCGGAGCGCGCGTCCTCCCCGAGCAGCCGGCCCAGCGCCGCGGCGAACCCGTCCAGCGAGGCGTGCTCCTCGTCGTGCGGGCCGAGCGCCACCAGCAGCCCCACGGCCTCGTCGTCCAGCGCCCCCACCAGAGCCGACATCCGGCGCTCCCGGACGGCGGCGGCGGCCGTCTCGGTGAAGTCCCGCAGCCGGGCCTGCGCCTCCAGCGCCGCGGAGGCCGGGGGGCGGCGCTGCCGCAGCACCACGCCCACCAGCCGGCGCCCCTCCAGCGGCACCCCGAGCGCCTGGGCGCGCAGCGCCACCTCGGAGACGGTCAGCGCATGGGTGAGGATCCCGGACAGCAGGGTGCGGTGGGTCTGCCGCTCCAGGCTCTCCCGGTCCCGTACCAGCAGCCGGTTGAGGGCCAGGGTCGCAGCCCCCCGCTCCAGCAGCATGGTGTGCCGGTGCGGCTCCTCGCCGGGGAGCGGCCCCGGGTCCCCCACCAGCACCAGGCGGCCCCAGTCGTGCCCCCGCGCCCCCACCGAGGTCACTAGCCAGCCGCTGCGCGGATCGTGCCCCGTACGGCCGGCCGGGTGCACCCCCCGGGAGCGGCGCTCCCAGTCCTCCAGCAGCTCCTCGGCGCCCCGGCCCGCGGTGTCGTAGGCCAGCACCTGGTGGGCGAGGTTCTCCAGGACGGCGGGCAGGCCGGCCATCCGGGCGACCTGGCGCACCACCTCGGCCGGTTCGGCGCCCTCCACCGCCAGCTCGTTGAAGGTCTGGTGCACCGCCTCGGAGGTGCGCAGCTCCTCCAGCTGGGCGTTGACCACCAGGGCGTGCACCGCCTCGGTGACCGCGACGAAGCGCAGTTCCCGGCGGAGCGCGATCAGCGGCAGACCGTGCTGCTCGGCGGCGTTCACCAGGGCCCTGGGCAGAGTGTCGAAGTAGCGCCGGCCGAACTCCACCACCAGTCCCGCCGCGCCGACCTCCGCCAGCTCGCCGACATAGCGGGCCAGGCCCTCGCGGTGGTCCGGCAGTGCGATGCCGGTGGTCAGCACCAGCTCCCCGCCCTGCAGCATGCCGGCGATGTCGGGCAGCTCACTGATGTGCACCCAGCGGACGGGCCGCTGCAGCCGGTCCGCCCCGGCGACCACCTGGGGCAGCCCCCGGCGCACCACGTCCAGGTCGAGCACACGGGCAACGGTGGGGAACACACGGCCTCCTGTTGGCGGGGGGCACCGCGCGGGTTCACAGTGACAGCAGCATCATGCAACGCGGAGCTGGGAGACCGGCCCGCCGGGCGCTTGGCACCCTGTAAGGCGCCCGGTCCCGGGGTTGGCGTCCTGTCTCTTGTCGCCCCGGCGCCGCGGCGGGCATGGTCAGCGGGTCGGCCGTGGGAGTACCGCAGCCCGGCACTTGATTCCGTCGTTTAACCAAAAGGCAACAACGGAATCCCTTGTCGGATCCCAGGTTCTCTTGCGATGATCGCGCAATCCCAGTCGACGGTCAGCGCAGCCGTCCCATACCGGCGGGCGGCGAGGAGGCCGCGCCCAGCGGTGCAGTCCTCTCCCGCCCGGGCCGACCGGTCCCCGCGTCCCGGGGACATGACATCCCAGCAGCCCACCCGGCGCAGCCGAGCGCATGGAGGAACCATGGACCGGACGACGGACGACCCCTTCGCGGAGGGCGGCATCCGCTTCGCCGACGGAGCCCAGTTCATCGCCGGCCGGGTCGCCGAGAGCACCGGTGACCAGCACGCCGATGTCATCGACCCCTCCGACGGCAGTGTGCTCCAGCGCGTCCGGCTGGCCTCCGCCGCCGACGTCGACCGGGCCGTCGCCGCCGCCCGCGCCGCCTTCCCCGGCTGGTCCTCGGCCACCCCCGGAGCCCGCTCCGAGGCCCTCAACCGGCTCGCCACGCTGCTCGCCGAGCGCGCGGCGGACTTCGCCCGCGTGGAGACCGCCCAGACCGGCAAGCCCCTCAAGCTCTCCAGCGAGTTCGACGTACCCGGCACGGTCGACAACACCGCCTTCTTCGCCGGAGCGGCCCGCAACCTGGAGGGCCGGGCGGCCGGCGAGTACTCCGGCGACCACACCTCCTACATCCGCCGCGAGGCGCTCGGCGTGGTCGGCTCCGTCGCCCCGTGGAACTACCCGCTGCAGATGGCCGCCTGGAAGATCCTCCCGGCCGTCGCAGCCGGGAACACCGTCGTCCTCAAGCCGTCCGAGTTGACCCCGCTCACCGCGCTGATGTTCGCCCAGGCCTGCACCGACGCCGGCCTGCCGGACGGCGTGGTCAACGTGGTCACCGCCGACGGCCGCACCGCCGGTGAGCACCTGGTCTCCCACCCGGACGTCGCCATGGTGTCCTTCACCGGCTCCACCCCCGTCGGCCGCCGGGTCGCCGAACTCGCCACCCGCACCGTCAAGCGCACCCATCTGGAGCTCGGCGGCAAGGCCCCCTTCGTGGTCTTCGACGACGCGGACCTGGAGGCCGCCGTCCACGGCGCCGTCGCCGCCTCCCTGATCAACGGCGGCCAGGACTGCACCGCCGCCACCCGTGCCTACGTCCAGCGCCCGCTGTACGAGGCGTTCGTCGAGGGCGTCGCCGAGCTCTACGGCACCGTCCGGCTCGGCGACCCGCGCCACCCGCAGACCGACCTCGGCCCGCTGATCTCCTTCGCCCACCGCGACCGGGTGGCCGGGTTCGTGGAGCGCGCCCGCGCCGCCGGAGCGGTGATCGCCGCCGGCGGCCGGACCCCGGAGAAGGGCCACGACGGCACCGACCTCACCCTGGGCGCCTACTACCCGCCCACCCTGGTCGCCGGGGTCCCGCAGACCGCCGAGGTGGTGCAGAGCGAGATCTTCGGCCCGGTCCTCGCCGTGCTGCCCTTCGACGGCGACGACGAGGGCATCCGGCTGGCCAACGACACCCCGTACGGCCTGGCCGCCTCGGCCTGGACCCGCGACGTGCACCGCTCGCTGCGCGCCACCAGGGAGATCGCCGCCGGCTGCGTCTGGGTCAACGACCACATCCCGATCATCAGCGAGATGCCGCACGGCGGTTACAAGGCCTCCGGCTACGGCAAGGACATGTCCCAGTACTCACTGGACGAGTACACCCAGGTGAAGCACGTCATGTACGACACCACCGCGGTCGCCCGCAAGGACTGGCACCGCACCGTCTTCGGCGACAGATGACCGAGCCGGCCGGCCGCCCCGGGGCCCCCGACCCGGGGCGGCCGGCCC
>NZ_LIQR01000306.1 GCF_001418575.1 Peterkaempfera griseoplana | reverse complement strand
GGCGGGGGCCGCTCACCTGGGGGAGTGGCCCGGGAGCGGTCCGGGAGCGGCCCGCGGGACGGCCCGGGCGGTCGTCACTCGACGACGAGCTCCACCGGGATGTTGCCGCGGGTGGCGTTGGAGTACGGGCAGACCTGGTGCGCCTTGGCCACCAGCTGCTCGCCGATCTCGCCGTGCAGCGACTCCGGCAGCTCCACCCGCAGCACCACCGCGAGGGCGAAGCCTTCGCCGGCCTTGCCGATGGAGACCTCGGCGGTCACCGAGGCGTCGCTGGTGTCGACCTTGGCCTGCCGGCCGACCAGTCCCAGCGCGCTGGCGAAGCAGGCCGCGTATCCGGCGGCGAAGAGCTGCTCGGGGTTGGTGCCCTGACCGTTGCCGCCGAGCGCCGGGGGCATGGCCAGGGTGAGGTCGAGCTGCCCGTCGGAGCTCACGGCCTTCCCCTCGCGGCCGTTGGCGGTGGCGGCGGCGGTGTAGAGCGCGTCCATGGGAACCATCCCTTTCGTTCCGCGGTCCGTGGTGACCGCTTGCTGATGAAGTAACTCAAGCACACAACTCAGTTGTGCACAACTTAAGTGAGCGCAATCGATTGGTATCCTGAAGTCATGACGACCACCGAGGAAGCCCTGCGGCTCGAGAACCAGGTCTGCTTCGCGCTGCACGCGGCCAACCGCGCCTTCGGCAACGTCTACCGGGTCCTCTTGAAGGACACCGGGCTGACCTATCCCCAGTACCTGGTGATGCTGGTGCTCTGGGAGCACGGCGAGACCACCGTCAAGGGCCTGGGCGAGGCCCTGCGGCTGGACTCCGGCACCCTCTCCCCGCTGCTGAAGCGGCTGGAGGCGTCCGGGATGGTGGAGCGCCGCCGCAGCACGCAGGACGAGCGCTCCGTCTCCGTGACCCTCACCCAGGCCGGTGACGAGCTGCGCCACCGGGCCTGCGAGGTGCCGCTGCGGATCGCCGCCTCCACCGGGCTCAGCCTGGACGGGATCGCCCAGCTGCGGGACCGGCTGAACGACCTCACCCGTGAACTGGACGCCGCCGTGGCGGCCGCCGGGGGACCGGCCGAGGCGCGGTAGCGCCGGACGGGGCAGCAGTCGGGCGGGGCCACCCCGCCTCGGCCGGCGCCGGGCAGGCCGGACGGCGCGACCGGGGAAGAAGGCAGGACGCAGGACCGGGAGCCGCCCCGAGTCGGGGCGGCTCCCGGTCCTGTCGTCCTGCGGGCGGGCCCGAAGGGTCAGAGCAGTTCGAGCACTGTGGCGTTGGCCATGCCGCCGCCCTCGCACATGGTCTGCAGGCCGTAGCGGATGTCGTGGTCCCGCATGTGATGCACCAGGGTGGTCATCAGCCTGGCACCGGAGCCGCCCAGCGGGTGGCCCAGGGCGATGGCCCCGCCGTTGGGGTTGAGCAGCGCCGGATCGGCGCCGGTCTCCTTCAGCCAGGCCAGGGTCACCGATGCGAACGCCTCATTGACCTCGAAGGCCCCGATGTCGCCCAGCGACAGCCCGGACCGCTTGAGCACCTTGGCGGTGGCCGGGATCGGCCCCTTGAGCATGGTGACGGGATCGGTGCCGGTCACCGTCGCGGTGTGCACCCGGGCGATCGGGGTCCACCCCTGCCGGGCGGCGATCCCACTGGTGGTGACCAGCAGTGCGGCGGAGCCGTCGGAGATCTGCGAGGCGTTGCCGGCGGAGACCACACCGTCCGCCTTGAACGGCGTCTTGAGGGCCGCCAGCTGCTCCGGTGTGGAGCCGCGCCGCACCCCCTCGTCGGTGGTGAACAGCCGCTCCTCGCCGTCCTCGCCGACCACCGGCACCGGAGCCAGCTGGCTCCGGAAGAGCCCCTCGTCGAGCGCCCGGGCCGCCTTGGCGTGGGAGGCCAGCGCGTGCTCGTCCAGCTCCGAGCGGCTCAGGCCGTACTCGGCGGCGATCATCTCCGCCCCGATCCCCTGGTTGAACTCGAAGCCGCCGTAGCGGGCACGGGCCAGCGGGCCGTAGGGCTCGCCGAAGGCGCCGCCGCCCCAGGAGGAACCCATCGGCACCCGGGTCATCGACTCCACACCGCCGGCCACCGCGATGTCGTACTGACCGGAGATCACCCCGGCGGCGGCCTGGTGCACCGCCTGCTGGGACGAACCGCACTGCCGGTCGACGGTGACGCCCGGAACCTCCTCCGGCCAGCCGGCCGCCAGCACCGCGTAGCGCGCGATACAGGCGGTCTGCTCGCCGACCTGGGAGACGCAGCCCCAGATGACGTCGTCCACCAGGGCCGGGTCCAGACCGGTGCGCTCGGCGAGCGACCGCAGCACATGGGCGGACAGGTCGGCCGGATGCACCCCGGCCAGGGAGCCGCCGCGGCGGCCGACGGGGGTGCGTACGGCGTCGACGATCACTGCGTCACGCATGGGACTGGCTCTCCTCGGTTCGACGGGTGGCGGATCGACGGGTGGCGGATCGACGGGTGGCGGACGGACGGCCGGCGGCCGGGCGGGCCGGGGCCCTCACAGGCCGAGAGACTTGGCGATGACCGTCTTCATGACCTCGCTGGTGCCGCCGTAGATGCGGGTGACCCGGGCGTCGGTGTAGAGCCGGGCGATCGGGTACTCCAGGATGTAGCCGTACCCGCCGTGCAGCTGCAGGCACTTGTCGATCACCCGGGCGGAGACCTCGGTGCAGAACAGCTTCAGCTTGGCCGCGTCGGCCGGGGTCAGCTCGCCCGTCTCGTGCAGCTCCAGGGCGCGGTCCACCATCGACTCGGCGGCCTCCACCTCGGCGGCGCACTCGGCGAGGACGAACTTGGTGTTCTGGAACTCCGCGACGCTGCGGCCGAAGACCTTGCGGTCCTTGACGTAGCGGACGGCGAAGCCGACCGCCGCAGAGGCCGAGGCGTAGCCGCCGACCGCGATGGCCAGGCGCTCCTGCACCAGGTTGTGGGTGAGGTAGGAGAACGCCTTCCCCTCCTCGCCCAGCAGGTTCTCCACCGGGACCCGGACGTCGGTGAAGGAGAGCTCGGCCGTGTCCGAGCTGCGCAGACCGATCTTCTCCAGCTTGCGGCCCACCGAGTAGCCGGCCGAGGAGGTGTCCACGCAGAGGATGGTCAGGCCGGCCCTGCGGTCCTCGGGGGTGGCGGGGGAGGTGCGGCAGACCACCAGCATCAGATCGGCCTGGACCCCGCCGGTGATGAAGGTCTTGGCGCCGTTGAGGACGTAGTGGGTGCCGTCCGCCGAGAGCTCGGCCCGGGTGGTGATGCCTGCCAGGTCGGAGCCGGTGCCCGGCTCGGTCATGGCGATGGCGGTCATGATCTCGCCGGAGACGAAGCCGGGGAGCCAGCGCTTCTTCTGCTCCTCGCTGCCGTACTCCAGGAGGTAGGGGAGCACCAGGCCGGTGTGCACACCGGCGCTGCCGAAGGACACCCCGGCCCGCAGGGTCTCCTCGGTGACCACGGCCTGGTACTTGAAGCCGCCCATGCCGGCGCCGCCGTACTCCTCGGGGACCTCGATGCCGAAGACACCCAGATCGCCGAGCTTGCGGTAGAAGTCGCGCGGTGCGTGCCCGGCCTGCTCCCACTCGCCGTAGACCGGGACGACCTCCTTGGCGATGAAGTCGCGGACGGTCGTCCGGAAGGCCTCGTGGTCCTCGGTGTACACGGTGCGGCGCACGACGGAATCCTCTCTGGTGGTCGAACGCTTGTTAAGTTAAACGGAGGGCGGGAGGCTGTCCAGGGGTGGATTGGCCAACCGCGTCGCTAGACTGCTGAACGCTCGATCAGTTCGACGACTCCGGGGCGCATCGATGGACACCACCAGGCCACCAGGCCATCAGGCCCTGCTGGAGGCCGCCCGGCAGGAGTTCGCCGAGCGCGGCTACGGCTCCACGTCGATCCGCGAGATCGCCCAGCGGGCCGGTATCAGCCTCTCCGCGCTGTACCACTACTACGGGGGCAAACAGGAACTGCTCCACGCGATCCTGGACGAGGGCATGGACCGCTACCGACGGGACTGCGACACCGCCCTCGCGCAGGCCGGGGACGACCCGGCCGAGCGGCTGGAGGCGCTGGTCGAGGCCACCGTCCGGTTCCGGGCCGGGCAGCGGGACCGCAGCAGCATCGAACTGACGGAGCACCGCAGCCTCAACGAGGAGCAGCGCGTCCACTTCCGCCGCCGCCAGGCCGCGGCCACCCGGATGTTCCAGGACGTGGTGGCCGACGGTCTGGAGCAGGGGATCTTCCTCACCCCGTACCCCGACGACGCCCGGCGCGCGATCCTCGCCATGTGCAACGCCGTCGCCCAGTGGTACCGCCCGGACGGCGGGCTCACCCTCGCCGACCTGGTCGAGCGGTATGTCTCGCTGGCGCTCACCCTGGTGGAGTACCGCCCGCGACGCCCCCGCCCCGGGCCGCTGCCGGAGGGCGGGCTGGGTAGGCTCGGCTTGTGACGGAGCCAACGGAGCCAGCGGAGAAGCACGCCTTCGAGTACGGCATCGACGGGCCAAAGACGATCATGGCCGGTGTCGACGGCTCCGAGTCCGCATGGCGTGCGGCCGCGTATGCGGCAGGCCTCGCCCGGCGGCAGGGGGCGCTGCTGGTCCTGGTGTACGTGCAGCCGGTGATGACCGCGGGAGCCCCCGCGGTCGGCGGCACGCTGCTGGAGGCGGGGCAGCAGGTGGCCGAGGAACTGCTGCAGTACATCCGGGACGCGGTGAAGCGCTTCGGGGAGCACGACCGTTTCCGCTGGGAGTTCCACACCTTCCCCGGAGACCCCTACACCGGGCTGGTGACCACCGCCGACCGGCTGAAGGCGGACGCGGTGGTGGTGGGCGCCTCCGAGCAGGCGGGGCACCGCATCATCGGCTCGGTGGCGGTGCGGCTGGTCAAGGCCGGCCGCTGGCCGGTCACCGTGGTTCCCTGACCGGAGGCACGGACTCGCCCCGCGGACGGACACCTGTCCTACCGGGGGCTGATCCGGTGGCGTTGGGCTGTCCGCCAGCGGGCCTACGAGGCCCGGCCCGGCGGCAGGTAGGCTCGGTCCGATCACCATCGCCGCATGAGGAGCTCGCGATCCATGAGCCTGCGCCTGAGCACCATCAGCCGTGAGGAGCACCTGGCCTACATCGAGGGCCTGCCCTCCGCCAGCCATATGCAGGTGCCGGCATGGGGCGGGGTGAAGGCCGAGTGGCGTCCGGAGTCCATCGGCTGGTTCGACGAGCAGGGCCGGCTGGTCGGCGTGGGCCTGGTGCTCTACCGCCAGCTGCCCAAGCTCAAGCGCTTCCTGGCGTACCTGCCCGAGGGCCCGGTGATCAACTGGTTCGACCCGGACCTGGAGCGCTGGCTGCAGCCGATGCTGGCGCACCTCAAGGCGCAGGGCGCCTTCTCGGTGAAGATGGGCCCGCCCGTGGTGATCCGCCGCTGGCACGCGGAGACCATCAAGCAGGCCATCGCGGGCAAGACCGCCAAGCGGCTGCGGGACGTCGAGGCCAGCGCCTACGAGCCGCGAGCCTTCGAGGTGGTGGACCGGCTGCGGCGGATGGGCTGGCAGCAGAACGAGGACGAGGACGGCGGCGGCTTCTCCGCCGGGCAGCCCCGCTATGTCTTCCAGGTGCCGATGGCCGGCCGCTCCATGGACGACATCCTCCGCGGCATGAACCAGCAGTGGCGCCGCAACATCAAGAAGAGCGAGAAGGCCGGCGTCCAGGTCCACCTGGGCCGCTTCGAGGACCTGTCGATCTTCCACGAGCTCTACAAGGAGACCGGCGAGCGCGACCACTTCATCCCGCGCCCCCTGTCGTACTTCCAGGGCATGTGGAAGGCGCTCAACTCCGAGACCCCCGACAGCATGCGGCTCTACCTGGCGTCCCACGAGGGCGAGGTGCTGGCGGCCACCACCATGCTGCGCACCGGCAGCCATGTCTGGTACTCCTACGGGGCGTCGACCGTGCGCAAGCGCGAGGTCCAGTCGAGCAACGCGGTGCAGTGGCAGATGATGCGCGATGCGCACGCCATGGGTGCCCATGTCTATGACCTCCGGGGCATCAGTGACACTCTCGACGAGGACAACCACCTGTTCGGACTGATCCGCTTCAAGGTGGGAACCGGGGGGCAGGCGGCCGAGTACCTGGGCGAGTGGGACTTCCCGCTCAGCAAGGTGTTGCAGAAGGCCTTCGACATGTATATGACGAGTCGGGCAGTGGCCCGCTGACGACCGGCCGTCCCACGACCCGTCACCACCGCAGGAAGGCACACCCGGATGGCGCTCTCGCTCTATGTGGAAACCGCCCGCTGGCGCGCCCACCAGCAGTCCGTGCTGGAGGCGTTCCCCGGCCTCGTGCCGGTGGCCAAGGGCAACGGCTACGGCTTCGGCAACCGGCGGCTCGCCGAGGAGGCCACCAGGCTGGGCGCGCCCATGCTCGCGGTCGGCACCGCCTATGAGGCGGCCGAGGCGGTGGAGTACTTCGGCGGCGACGTGCTGGTCCTCACCCCGTACCGGATCGGCGAGGATCCGGTACCGCTGCCGCGGCGCGTGATCCGCACCGTCGGCAGCGTCAGCGGCGTACGGGCCCTGGTCGGCTGCCGGGTCGTGGTGGAGTGCATGACCAGCATGCGCCGCCACGGGATCAACGAGCCCGACGTCCCCAAGCTGGTGACGGCGCTGGACGACGTGCGGCTGGAGGGCTTCGCCCTGCATCTGCCGCTCGACCGCCCCGACGGCTACGACCCGGTGCAGGAGTGCGCCGACTGGGTCGACCGGCTGACCGCCGCCGGCCTGCCGATCCCGGCGGTGTACGTCAGTCATCTCTCCGCCGACGAGATCGGGCGGCTGCGCGGGATGTACCCCGGGCTGGCCTTCCGCCCGCGCATCGGCACCCGGCTCTGGCTCGGTGACCACGACGCGCTGGACTGCCGGGGGACCGTGCTGGACGTCACCCCGGTCGCCAAGGGCGACCGCTACGGCTACCGCCAGCTGAAGGCCCCGGTCGACGGGCACCTGGTGGTGGTGGCCGGCGGCACCGCGCACGGTGTCGGCCTGGAGGCGCCCAAGTACATGCACGGCGTCACCCCGCGGGCCAAGAACCTCGCCCGGGCGGGGCTGGCCACGGTGAACCGCACGCCCTCCCCCTTCAGCTGGAACGGGCGCAAGGCCGCCTTCGCGGAGCCGCCGCACATGCAGGTCAGCATCCTCTTCGTACCCGGTGAGACGGCCCCGCCCACCGTTGGTGAGGAGCTGCGGGCCACCCTGCGGCACACCACCACCCACTTCGACCGGACCGTCGACCGCTGACCCGGGGCCGCGGCCGGCGGGACGGAATCGCGGGACGCGGTCCGTGGTTGGGCTGAGACCGGCCCGTACCGCCGAGCGGCGGGCCCGGATCCCGAAGGGGGAGCCGTGCTGCTTGCCGAGGCCCGCGCAGAGGTGGTCCGTCACGCCCGGCGGCTGCGTGCCGACGGCCTGGTGGTGGGCACCGCGGGCAACCTCTCGGTCCGTGAGGGGGAACTGCTCGCGGTGACCCCCTCCGGGGTGGACTACGACGAGCTCACCCCGGAGCTGATCGGCGTCCACCGGACGGACGGCAGCGCCGTCGAGGCGGCGCTGCCACCCAGTAGCGAGCTGCCCTTCCATCTCGCCGCCTACCGCGCCACCGGCGCGGCGGCGGTGGTCCACACCCACTCCGTGGCGGCGACCGCGGCCGCCTGCCTGGACGGACTCTCCCAGCTGCCGCCCGTGCACTACTACACGGCGATGTTCGGCGGGACGGTGCGGATCGCCCCCTATGCCACCTACGGCAGCCCGGAACTCGCCGCCGGAGTGGCCGAGGCGCTCGCGGACGGGCGCCGCGGCTGCCTGCTCGCCAACCACGGCGCGGTGACCGTCGGCGGCAGTCTCGCGCAGGCCTATGGGCTGGCGCAGCAGCTTGAGTGGCTCTGCGACGTCTATCTGCGCACCCGGGCGGCAGGACTGCCCCGGACGCTGGACGCACGGCAGTTGGAGCAGGCGGCGGCCAAACTGGCCGACTACGGCCGCGACCGATAGCAGCGCCCCGGCTGATATGCGAACGGCGGCCCGGGGGTAGGCGCATTCCGCGGGACGCCCAAGGCACACGCCCCGTGCGCAACCGGACACGGTGAGTCCGAATTCGCGATGAAAACGGGCAGCATACTGCATCACCGGAAGATTCCAAGCGCGTTGGGAATGATGTCCGGATTCTGCCCGTTGAATTGTTACGTCAGTGCGGGGCCGGGAGGGCTTCGCGCCGACAAGCGAAGGCAAGCAGGCACCAGTAGTAAGGGAGCACGCATGGCCACCCGTGCCGTCGTTCGCGACAAGGCCGACCGGGCCCGTACCGCCCGCCCCGCCAACAGTGAGGCCGACCGCGACCTTGTCGGCATGTACCTCGACGAGATCGCCCGTACGCCGCTGCTCGACGCCGCCCAGGAGGTCGAGCTGTCCCTGCGGATCGAGGCGGGTGTGTACGCCGAGCACCTGCTGGAGGAGCTGGAGGAGAGGGGGCTGCCCAGCAACACCTCCGAGAGCGAGCTGCGGGCGATAGCCGATGACGGCGAGCGCGCCAAGGACGTCTTCATCCGCTCCAACCTGCGGCTGGTCGTCGCGGTCGCACGCCGCTACCCGCGCAGCGGGCTCCCGCTGCTGGACCTCATCCAGGAGGGCAACGCCGGCCTGGTTAGGGCGGTCGAGAAGTTCGACTACGCCAAGGGCTACAAGTTCTCCACCTACGCCACCTGGTGGATCCGTCAGGCCATCACCCGCTCCATCGCCGACCAGTCCCGCACCATCCGGCTGCCCGTCCATCTGGTGGAGGAGCTCGGCAGGATCCGCCGGGTGCAGCGGGAGAAGTCCAAGGAGCTGGGCCGCGAGGCGGAGCCGGCGGAGGTGGCGGCCGAGCTCGGCTCGACCGAGGAGCGCGTCAAGGACGTGCTGGACTGGGCCCGTGACCCGGTCAGCCTCAACATGTCCGTCGACGACGAGGGTGAGACCCAGTTCGGAGACCTGGTCGAGGACACCGCCGCCGTCTCGCCGGAGGACGCGGTCCTGGTGATGCTGCGCCGTGAGGAGCTGGACGACCTCATCGGCAGACTCGACGACCGCACCGCATCCATCATCCGCTCCCGGTACGGCATGGAGGACGGCCGTGAACGCACCCTCACCGAGGTGGGCAAGCAGCACGGACTCACCCGTGAGCGCATCCGGCAGATCGAGAAGCACGCCCTCGCCGAACTCAAGCGCATGGCCCACCACTCGGGCTTCGAGGCAGCCTGATCCTTCGTCCGTGAGCCCCGGTGCGAGCCCCCTGCACCGGGGCTTCGCGCTGCTCGGTGCGGTGGGGCGCCTACGCTGGAGGACATGAACGGCGACCACGGCGACCGCCCCGAGCAGGGCGGCGGGCAGATGCAGCAGACGGGCGGGGACGGGCGGACGGGCCAGGCCGGACGGACCGCCGGCGAGCAGGCGCCCGGGCCGCAGCGGCGCCCACTCCCCAAGGGGCTGGTCTTCGACGATCCGCTGGACCGCCAGACGTCCGACGACACCGATACCGGCTGGGGCGAGGCGCCGACCGGGGCTTCCGGTGGCCGCGACCTGGACTGGTACCTGAGCCAGCGGCCCCCGCACCACGGCGGCTGACGACCGCGGCCACGCTCTCACCGGGCCGCCGCCCCGCCGTGCGTGCCCGTCGAACCGTGCCCCGGCCCGCCGAAGGCGCCCGGCCTGCCGGACATCCGCGGCGTACCCAAGGCGCCCGGCCCGCTGGACATCCCCGGCGCACCGTGGGCGCCGCCCCCGTCCGCCGAGGAGGCGCAGCGCGGCACCCCCGAGGGCGGAGCGGCCCCTGGTGGCGGCCCGGCAGCCAGCGCCGCCGCGGTGGCGAGCAGCCCGGCCGTCAGCGGCCCCGGACCGCGCCGCAGCGCCTGCCGCAGCCGGTGGCGGCCGCCGCACCCGACCCTGATCGGCGGGAAGGACGGCACCGCCCGGCCCGGCGGCACCGCGGGCGGAGGAACCGGCACACCCGGTCGAGCGGCGGTACCGCGAGAGCTGCGGGCGCGGGCGCGGGCGGGGAAAGCGTCGAAGACGGCGGTCATGGCCGGTACACCACCTGGGGCCTGGAGGAAGCGAGCGGACGCTCGCAGGACTGCCCGACCACCATGGAGCCGCCGCCCGGCCCCCGGAAGCCCCGCCTCGTTCCCTGTGGACAACCCCGGCCTGTGGATACACCCGGTCACCCGCGCGGGGGACCTGCGGCGGCGCGATGACCCGCCCGCGCGCCGCCATGACCTGCCCGCGGCGCCGCCATGACCTCTCGGTCAGAGGTCCAGGCCGGTCTCCAGACCGTCCAGCGCATGCGAGCAGAGGCAGTCCCGCGCCGTCGGCAGACCCTTCACCACATCGAAGAGCACCGTACGCAGCCGGTCCACGTTCTGCGCGAAGACCGAGAGCACCTCCTCATGGGTCACGCCCTCCCCGGTCTCCACCCCGGCGTCCAGATCGGTCACCAGCGCCAGCGAGGTGTAGCAGAGGCCCAGCTCACGGGCCAGGACGGCCTCGGGATGGCCGGTCATGCCGATGACCGACCAGCCCTGCGCGGTGTACCAGCGGGACTCGGCCCGGGTGGAGAAGCGGGGCCCCTCGATCACCACCAGGGTGCCGCCGTCCACCGCCTCCCAGCCGGAGGCACGCGCCGCCGACAGCGCCACCGCCCGCCCGTCGGGGCAGTAGGGGTCGGCGCAGGAGACATGCACGACGCGCGGGGTGCGCCCGTCCTCCCGGGGCAGGCCGTCGTAGAAGGTCTGCACCCGGCCCGAGGTGCGGTCCACCAGCTGGTCCGGGACGACCAGGGTGCCGGGCCCGTACTCCGGCCGCAGCCCGCCGACCGCGCAGGGCCCGAGGACCCGGCGGGCGCCGAGCGAGCGCAGCGCCCACAGGTTGGCGCGGTAGTTGATCCGGTGCGGCGGGAGGTGGTGGCCGCGCCCGTGGCGCGGCAGGAAGGCCACCCGCCGCCCCGCCAGCTCGCCGACGAACACCGAGTCGCTCGGCATGCCGTACGGGGTGTCGACGGTCACCTCGGTGACGTCGTCCAGGAAGGCGTAGAAGCCGGAGCCGCCGAGGACCCCGATCTCCACGGGGTCGATGCCGGCTGTGGGGGTGCTGCTGGTGTCCGCCATGTGCGGCAGCCTATCCGGACACGCCGAGGGCCCCGCGGGACCCCTGGCGGGGTCCGGCGCGGGGCGCTGCGAAGGTCGGCGCCGGCGTGCCGGGCGGTGGGACCGCCCGGAGATGTGCCGGTCAGGCAGCGGGGCTGCTGCTCGTGGAGGAGGTGCTCGACGAGCTGCCGCCGCCCGATGCGGGGGCGCTCTTGGGCGACGAGTCGCCGCCCGACGACGAGGACGTCGACGAGGACGCCCCGGACGGGGCCGCGGCCGCGGTCTTTGAACCCACCGAGCTGCTCGACGACGAGCGGCTGTCGGTGCGGTAGAAGCCGGAGCCCTTGAAGACCACACCCACGGCCGAGAAGACCTTGCGCAGTCGGCCCTTGCACTGGGGGCACTCGGTCAGCGCGTCGTCGGTGAACTTCTGCACCGCCTCAAGGCCGCTGCCGCACTCGGTGCACTGGTACTGGTACGTCGGCACTTGCTTCCTCCTGGCACTCTTACCTTATGAGTGCTAACGACCCTCAATGATGCGGCATTCCCGGCGATCAGTCCAGCGCCGCAGGTGTGAGCTGCGTCGACCCCGTACGAACCACCCCGCCGGAGGACGCCGCGGTGAGTCCCGCGGCGGGCCGTGCCACCAGCAGGCCCCGCAGCCACAGCAGCACCAGGAATGCCGCCCCGGTGCCCGCCACGGGGACCAGGAAGCCCGCCCAGGCACCCGACGAGTCGGCAAGCTCGCCCGCCGCCGTGGAACCCGCGGCCAGCCCCAGCCCGATGGCACCGGTGAGCCAGGTGAAGGCCTCCGTCTTGGCCCCGTCCGGCACCAGAGACTCCACCAGGGTGTAGCCGGTGATCAGCGTCGGAGCGACGGCCAGTCCGCAGACCAGGCCGCCGGCCGCCAGCGTGCCCAGACCGGGCAGCGCCCAGAGTGTGGAGCAGCCCAGCACCAGCAGCAGATAGGACGCCAGCATTCGCTGCTGCGCCGACCGCTGCCACCGCACCGCCCCGTAGAGGGCTCCGGCCACCATGCTGCCGCAGGCGAAGACGCCGTAGACGGTTCCGCTCATCCCCGGCCGTCCGGCCTGTTCGGCGAAGGCGGTCATCGACACCTGCACGGCGCCGAAGACCGAACCGACCCCGAGGAAGGCGAAGGCCAGCAGCCGCAACCCGGGCACCGTCAGCGCCGAGGCGTGCCGGGTGCCGGCCGCCGGGCGCGGTGCGGGGGCGCTGCGGCGCCGCGCCGCGAAGGCCAGCCCTCCGGCCGCGGTCAGTGCGGCCTCCGCGACCAGCCCGGCCGCCGGAGCGACGGCGGTGCAGAGGGCGGTGGCGATCACCGGGCCGATCACGAAGGTGAACTCGTCCGTCACCGACTCGAAGGCGAAGGCCGTGCCCAGCAGCGGTCCGCCCTCCAGCCGCGCCACCCAGCGGGCCCGCACCATGGCGCCGATCTGCGGCACCGTCGCGCCCGCACCGGCGGCCGCGCTGAACAGCGCCCACACCGGGGCCCGCCCGAGGGCCAGTGCGACCAGCGCCGCCACCGAGGCGGCGTGCAGCAGTACGCCGGGCACCAGCACCGCCGCCTGTCCGCGCCGGTCCGCCAGCCGGCCCGTCTGCGGCCCGACCAGGGCCTGGGCCACCGCGGACACGGCGGCGACGGTGCCCGCGGTGCCGTAGGAGCCGTGGGTGTGGTGCACCAGCAGCACCACTCCCAGGCTGAGCATGGCGTAGGGCAGCCGGGCCGCGAAGGCGGGGACGAGGAACGTCCAGGCGCCGGGGGTGCGCAGCAGCGGGCCGTAGCCCGTTCCGTCGACCGTTCGGCGAGCCGTCACGGTCGGTCCTTCCCGCTGCCTGGTAGCACGCCTGAGGGCATGAGAAAACCCCGGGCGCACCGAGAGCCGTCCTCGGGTGCGTCGACCGGGGTAGATACCTGGCCCGCCGGGGGCCACGGCCGCCGAGCGGTCGCGCCGGCTCTGCATCAGGCAGATGTTGCAGAGTCCAGTCGTGTGGATTGATCCAGGACATGGTACCGGGACGGCCCCACAGGCAGGCCGGCCGCCGGCCCGGCGGCGGGCGGACCGGACGGCGGGCGGGACCGGACGGCGGGCGGGACCGGACGGGGGCGGATCAGACGGCGGGCAGTGCCGCCGTGAAGGCGGCGGCGCGGCGGGTGATCTCCGCCCAGTCCCCGGCCGCCACGGCGCCGGGCGGCACCACGTCGGTGCCGGCGCAGACGGCCAGCGCGCCCTGGGACAGGAAGTCCCCGGCGTTGTCCGCGTTCACCCCGCCCGAGGCGACCAGGGGGACGCCCGGGTAGGGCCCCGCGAGGTCGCGCAGATAGCGCGGTCCGAAGGCACGGGCGGGGAAGATCTTGACCGCGGAGGCGCCCAGGTCCACCGCCTGGGCGACCTCGGTGGGGGTGAGTGCTCCCAGGACGGCGGGTGCCCCCGCCCGCTGCGCGGCCCCGGCGACCTCGGGCCGGCAGCCGGGGGTGACCAGGAACCCCGCTCCGGCGTCCAGTACGGCCGCCGCCTGGGCGGCGGTCAGCACCGTCCCCGCGCCGATCCGGCAGCCCGGGCCGGCCGCGCCTGCGGCGCGCAGCAGCGCCGGCAGCCCGGGTGTGGTGCAGGTGAACTCCACCCAGTGGATCCCTCCGGCGGCCAGCGCCGCGCAGAGCGCCGCCGGATCAGGTACCGCCGGGGCCCGGACGACCGCGATCACGCGGTCGGCGGCGAGCCCTGCGAGCCCGGGGTCCGCGGGGCGCCCGGGGAACGCCGTGGGTGTGATCTCCGAAGGCCGTGCGGTCGGTGCGCTCGGTATGGCCGCTTCGCTCGGTTCGGTCGGTGCGCTCGGTTCGGTCGGTCGTGCGGTCACCGTGGTCCGGTCCCTTCGTCGGTACGGCGCAGGGTGCGCCCGGGCAGGGCGCCGGTGGGGCGCCCGTCGTCGACCACGGCGGTGCCGCCCACCAGCACCTGGTGGATCCCGGCGGCGCGCCGCCTGGGGTGGTCGAAGGTGGCGGTGTCGGCGACCGTGTCCGGGTCGAGGAGCACCAGGTCGGCGTCGTAGCCGGGGCGTACCAGCCCGCGGCGCAGCAGCCGCAGCCGCCGGGCGGGCCGTCCGGTCATCCGGGCCACCGCCCCCTCCAGGGTGAGGACGCCCAGCTCCCGTACGTAACGGCCGAGATAGCGGGGGAAGGTGCCCCAGGCCCGGGGGTGCGGCCGGTCGCCCATCAGCAGTCCGTCGCTGCCGGCGGTGTGCGCGGGGTGCCGCATCACCGCGCGGACGTTCTCCTCATGGCCGACGTGCTGCAGGATCGTGGTCCCCAGCCGGTCGGCCAGCAGCAGGTCCAGGAAGACCGTGGTGCCGTCCAGGCCCTGCCGGCGGGCCAGCTCGGCGACGGTGGCTCCCACCGTCCCGGCGAGGGCCGGGTCCTGGACGCCCGAGATCTGGACGGTCGCCCAGTCGGCGACCACCCCGTGGCAGCCGTCGCTGCCGGTGACCTCCATGGCGTGGCGGATGCGCTGCCGCGCGGCGGGGTCGCGCAGCCGGGCCAGGGTGGTGTCGGGGCCGCCCTCGCCCGCCCAGCTGGGCAGCAGCGCGGCCAGGGTGGTGGAGCCCGGCAGATAGGGGTAGCTGTCCAGGGTCAGGTCCACGCCGTCGGCGAGCGCCGCGTCCAGCAGGGCCAGCAGCTCGTCCGCGCGGCCCGCGTTGACCTCGAAGTTCATGGTGGTGTGGGCGAGGTGGAGGGCGCAGCCGGAGCGGCGGGAGACCTCCACCATCTCGGCGTACCCCTCCAGCGCGCCCGCGCCGTAGGACCGCTGGTGGGGGCAGTGGTAGCCGCCGTGGGCCGCCACCACCGCGCAGAGCGCCACCAGCTCCTCGGTACCGGCGTACATGCCCGGGGTGTAGCTGAGCCCGCTGGACATCCCGACGGCCCCCTCCCGCAGGCCGTCCGCGACCAGTTGCCGCATCCGGTCCAGCTCGGCGGGGGCCGCCGGACGGTCGTCCCAGCCCATGGCGAGCATCCGCACCGAGCCGTGCGGCACCAGGTAGCAGGCGTGGACGGCGATCCCGGAGCGGTCCAGCCGGTCCAGGTAGCCGCCGACGGTGCGCCAGTCCCAGTCGAAGCCCTCGGGGTCGCCGTTCCAGCCGGCGAGCTGGCGGCGCAGGGCGGCCAGGGTGCGGTCGTCGACGGGTGCGTACGACAGGCCGTCCTGGCCCAGGACCTCGCAGGTGACGCCCTGGGTCACCTTGGCCTCGTGGCCGGGTTCGGCCAGCAGCCGCAGGTCGGAGTGGGCGTGCATGTCGATGAAGCCCGGGGTCAGCACCAGCCCGGTGGCGTCCACGACACGGGCGCCGCCGCCCCGTCCGGGGGCGGTGACGTCGGTGATCACCGACCCGGTCACCGCCACGTCCGCGGGACGGCGGGGGGCGCCGCTGCCGTCGATCAGGGTGGCGCCGCGGAAGACCGTGCCGGCCGCCATCAGAAGAACGTCCTGATCAGGTCGACCACCTGCGGCCGGGCGCTGTCGGCCGAGTCCAGCACCGGGATGAGCGACCACTTGTCGAAGGCCGTGCAGGGGTGCGAGAGGCCCAGCCGCAGCACCTCGCCCACCTCCACCTGGGCGTCCCGCAGAAAGGCGTGCTGGTCGTTGACGGCGGTGATGCGGCCCGCCGTCAGCGGTCCGCGACCGCGTACCAGCTGCGGCATCGGCAGGCCCTCGTCGTACGGCAGGTCGCGCTTGCCGCCGTCCAGCAGCGCCAGTGCGGGCTCCGGCCGGGAGACGACCCTGGCCCAGCCGTGCATGGCGGAGCGGAAGGGGCGCGGGCCCGCTCCCCGGGCGAGGGGGGAGACCGAGTGGTAGAAGCCGTCGTCGTGGACCAGATAGGCGCCGGACCGCAGGACCACCCGGGTGTTGCCGTGCTCCCCGGCCAGCGGGCCCAGCACCTCCGCGACCAGGTCGAAGTAGGCGCTGCCGCCCGCGGTGACCAGTTCCTCCCCGGCGCCGTCCAGCAGTCCGCCGGAGCGCAGCCGGCGGTGCAGCCCGGCCAGTTCGCGCAGATAGCGCTGCACGGTGGCGAGCGCGCCGGCGCCCGCATCGTGCGCGAGGGCGCCCTCGTATCCGCTCACACCGGTGAGCTGCAGGGTCGGGGCGCGGTCGACGGCGCGGGCGACGGCCATCGCCTGGTCCTGGTCCCGGCAGCCGGTGCGGCCGCCCGGCGCGCCCAGCTCCACGCAGACCTCGACCGGCCGCTCGGCGCCGGCGTTGCGCAGTGCGGCGTCCATCAGGGCGACGGACTGTTCGCTGTCCACCCAGGAGATGAAGCGGAAGGCCGGGTCGCGGTCCAGTTCGGCGGCCAGCCAGGCCAGTCCGGCGGGGTCCAGCAGGGTGCCGGCGAGCTGGATCCGGCGCAGGCCGAAGGCCCGGCCGACGTGCAGCTGGGGCAGGTTGGCCAGAGTGATGCCCCAGCAGCCCGCGGCCAGCTGCCGCTGCCAGAGCGCGGGGGCCATGGTGGTCTTGCCGTGCGGGGCGAGTTCCACGCCCGCGGTGGCGCACCAGGCGGCCATGGTGGCCAGGTTGTGGTGGAGCGCCGCTGCGTCCAGGGTCAGCAGCGGGGTGCCCAGGTCGTCCAGCGCGGGGCCGGTCGCGAGGTAGTCGGCGACGGTGCGGCCCCAGGCGGCGGCGGGCACCGCCTTGAAGCACCAGTCCAGTCGTTCCTGTGCCAGCGCGGCCACCCGGGGGCCGTCGATCCCCTCCGTCACCACGGGCCCACTTCCATTCTGAGCTGCACAGTTGCGATATGTGCAACCCCTGTTGCGCTGTCTGTCTGCCGGGATCTAACCTCAGGGACCGGCGACGGTCAACGGGCCGCGCAGCAGTGCCCGCCCACCCGAGGGGAGAAGCACCCGTGGAGGAGCGCACGCGGGGAGGTGCCCCGGCCGCGGTGTGCGTGGGCGAGTCGATGGCGGTACTGGTCGCCGACCGGCCGGGTCCGCTGGAGCGGGTGCCCGCCTTCCACCGCACCGTGGGAGGAGCCGAATCCAATGTCGCCGCCGCGCTCGCGGCGCTCGGCATACCCGCCGCCTGGATCGGCGCGGTCGGCGCCGACGGGCTGGGCCGCCACCTCACGGCCGAGATCGCCGCCCGCGGCGTCGACACCTCGGCCGTCACCGTCGACCCCCACCGCCCCACCGGCCTCTACCTCAAGGAGATCGGCGGCACCGCCGACCCCCACGACGCGGGCCCCGGCCGCAGCCGGCCGCACTACTACCGCAGCGGTTCCGCCGCCTCCGCGCTGGGCCCCGCACTGCTGCAGGTCCCGGCCGCGGCCCGGCTGCTGGACGCCGCACCGCTGGTCCACCTCAGCGGCATCACCGCAGCCCTCTCGGACAGCTGCCTGGAGCTGGTCAGCGCACTGCTCGGACTGCGCCGCCCCGGACGGGCCGTCAGCTTCGACCTCAACTGGCGCCCGGCGCTGTGGCGTGACCGCGACCCTGCGGTGCTGCCGGCGCTGCTGGACCGCGCCGACGTGGTCCTGCTGGGCGCGGACGAGGCCGCGGTCGCCCTCGGCACCGGCGACCCGGCCGCGCTGCGCCGCCTGCTCCCGTCCCCGGCCGTCCTGGTGGTCAAGGACGCCGAGCACACCGCGGTCGCCGTGGCCCGCGACGGCACCGCGGTCACCCAGCCGGCGCTGAGGGTGGAGGTGGCGGAGGCCACCGGCGCGGGCGACGCGTTCGCCGCCGGCTATCTGGCGGGTCTGCTGCGGCGACTGGACCAGCGCAGCCGGCTGCGTCTCGGTCATCTCTGCGCCGCCACGGCCCTCACCGTCCCCGGCGACCACGCCACCCCGCCGCCGGCGGTCGTACGGAGCGCCCTGCTCGCCGCCACCGACGCCGACTGGTCGGCCACCCGCGTCACCCCGGCCGGCCTCACCTCCCCGGCGGTCCCCGGATGACCCCCGTGGCCCGGGCGGTGCCGCACCGTCGCACCGGGGTCCATGTCGCCGGGCGCTCCGGCGGGCGGCAGGATGGCCGCTGATGAGACCGACACCCCCTCCCGCCGGTGAGACCGCCGCAGGGACCGCCGGAGGCCCCCGATGAGCCAGACCGTGGAGCGCGCCATGCGGCTGCTGCGCGAACTGGGCGACGGCGACCGCACCCTGGACGAGCTCGCCGCGGTGCTGGGCGTGCACAAGACCACCGCGCTGCGCCTGCTGCGTCCGATGGAGGACGAGCGGGTGGTGCAGCGGGACGCCGCGCACCGCTACCGCCTGGGCCCGCAGCTGTTCGCGCTGGCCGGTCTGGCGCTGGAGCGGCGCGGTGTACGCGCGGTCGCCGCGCCCCGTCTGGCGGAGCTGAATGCCGAGACCGGCCAGACCGTCCATCTGGCCGCCTATGAGGGCGGCGAGGTGGTCTACATCGACAAGTACGACTCCCGGCATCCGGTGCGGATGTACTCCCGGATCGGCCTGCGGGCCCCGCTGCACTGCGCCGCCGTCTCCAAGGTGCTGCTGGCGGACCTGCCGGAGGGCGAGCGGCGGCGGGTGGCGGCCGGGATCGACTATGTGCCGTTCACCGCCAACACGCTGACCACCCCGAAGGCGCTGCTGGCGGAGCTGGCCGAGGTGCGCGGCCGGGGGTGGGCGGCGGACCGGGCCGAGCACGAGTCCTTCCTCAACTGCATCGCCGCTCCCGTCCGGGACGCCACGGGCCGGGTGATCGCGGCGGTGTCCATCTCGGTGCCCGATCTGGTGCTGCCGTACGAGCGGGTGCGGGAGCTGCTGCCCCGGCTGCTCGCCACCGCCGACGCGGTCTCCGCCGACTGCGGCCTGGCGCCGTCCCGTACCCACGACCCCGAACACCCACCGAGGAGAGAGCGGCAGTGAACGAGAAGACCGGGAAGACCGAGATCCGCACGGCCGGCGCCCCCGCCCCCGCCTGGGTGTTCTCCCAGGGGGTCCGCAAGGGCCCGCTGCTGCAGGTGTCCGGCCAGGGGCCGCAGGACCCGGAGACCGGGGCCTATCTGCACCCGGGCGACGTCCGGGCGCAGACCCGGCGCACGCTGGAGAACGTCCGGGCGGTGCTGGAGGCGGGCGGCGCCTCTGTGGAGGACGTGTTGATGTTCCGCGTGTACCTGACCAGGAGGGAGGACTTCGGCCCGATGAACGAGGTGTACGGGGAGTTCGTCGCCGAGCATGTCCCGTCCGGCGTGCGGCCCTGCCGGACCACGGTCTTCGTGGAGCTGCCGCACGAGGCGATGCTGGTGGAGATCGACGCCCAGGCCGCGGTGGACTGACGGTCCGTCAGTCCTGCGTGCCGAGCCAGTCGGCCAGCTTGCCGCCGCGGTCGACGGCGCGCAGCCGGCGCTCGGCCGCGTCGCGGACCTGGTCGGTGGAGACCACCAGCAGCTCGTCCGCGGGTGCCAGCACGGTCGCGCGGTCGGGGACGAAGCTGCGGCCCTCCCGGACGACCAGGGTGACGGCGGCGCCGGTGGGCAGCCGCAGTTCGCTGATCTCCACACCGACCATCCGGGAGCCGGGGCGCAGCGCCACCGAGAGCAGATGCCCGTGGAGCTTCTCCAGCGGCGCCGACTCGATGCCGAGGTCCTCCCCCAGGGCCAGCTCGGCGACCTTGAGGCGCCGGGCCACCCAGGGCAGGGTCGGGCCCTGCAGCAGGGTGAAGCCCACCACCAGCAGAAAGACCACATTGAACACCTGGCGGGCGCCGGACACCCCGGCCGTCAGCGGGATGGTGGCCAGCACGATGGGCACCGCGCCGCGCAGTCCGGCCCAGCTGAGCAGCGCCTTCTCACGCCAGGAGTAGCGGAACGGGGCGGTGCTCAGCAGCACGGACAGCGGCCGGGCGACGAAGACCAGCACCAGTCCGGCGACCAGGGCGGGCAGCACCGCGGAACGCATGGTGTGCGGGGTGGCGAGCAGTCCCAGCAGCACGAACAGGCCGATCTGGGCGACCCAGGCCAGCCCGTCGGCGAAGCCCCGTACGGCGGGGCCGTGCGGCAGCCGGGCGTTGCCGAGGAGGACCGCGGCGATGTAGACGGCGAGGAAGCCGGAGCCGTGCAGCAGGGCGGCGCCCGCGTAGGCCAGCACCACCAGGGCCAGGACCGCGATGGGGTACAGGCCGGAGGCGGGCAGGGCGACCCGCCGCAGTCCCTGGGCGCCCAGCCAGCCCACTGCCAGGCCGACCACCACGCCGATGGCGAGCTCGGCCAGGATGGTGCCGAGTATCACGTACCAGGCCTCCTGCGGCCGGGAGGCGAACGCCACCACCAGGATGACCACCGGGGCGTCGTTGAAGCCGGACTCCGCCTCCAGCAGCCCGGTGACCCGCCGGGGCAGCGGCACCCGGCGCAGCACGGAGAAGACCGCCGCCGCGTCGGTGGAGGCGACCACGGCGCCGATCAGCAGGGCGAGCCGCCAGTCGATCCCCACCAGCCAGTGGGCACCCGCCGCCGTCACGAGGACGCTGACCCCGACGCCCACGGTGGCGAGGGCGCCCGCGGCGGAGAGGCTGGGCCGGATGTCCTGCCACTTGGTGCCGAGACCGCCCTCGGCGAGGATCACCACCAGTGCGGCGTAGCCCAGGACCTGGGTGAGCGCGGCGCCGTCGTACTCGATTCCGAGGCCGTCCTGGCCTATCGCCACGCCGATGCCGAGATAGAGCAGCAGGCTGGGGAGGCCGGTGCGGGTGGCGAGCCGGACGGCCACCATGGCGACGATCATGATGGCCGAGAAGACCAGCAGCAGGAGGTTGAGGCGGTCGACAGTCACGCAGTGGCACCCCGCTGGGAAGAGGATCCTTATACAGCCTAAGAGTTTACCTTCTCTTTGTACTGCGGGGAACGGTCACCCGGGCCCGGTAATCTCCCTCTGACCCCGCATGCCTACCGGTTCCCCCGACCGACCTAGGGTGGGGCCCAGGCCGGCGCACCCGGACGGTACGCCGAAGAGGACCTCTGCCAAGGACACCGATGCCCCGCTCGAAGAAGTTCCGGCGCGCCCGCCTGATCGTGATCGTGCTGGCCGTGCTGCTCGTCGCCGGTGCCACCACCGGCGGTTGGTTCGGCGTGCGGACCGTCCGCGCCTCGTACCCGCAGGTGACCGGCAGTGTGCCGGTGGCCGGCCTGTCCGGGCCGGTCGATGTGCTGCGCGACGCCAACGGCATCCCGCAGCTCTACGCCGACACCCCCGAGGACCTCTTCCGCGCCCAGGGCTACGTCCATGCCCAGGACCGCTTCTGGGAGATGGACGTCCGGCGCCACATCACCGCGGGCCGGCTGTCGGAGATGTTCGGCAAGAGCCAGATCGAGACCGACTCCTTCCTGCGCACCATGGGCTGGGCCAGGGTCGCGCAGCAGGAGTACGACACCAAGCTCTCCGCGACCACCAAGAAGTACCTCCAGGCCTACGCGGACGGCGTCAACGCCTGGCTCAAGGAGCACCCCGGCGGGGCGTCCGCATCCCTGGAGTACACCCTCCTCGGCGCGGTCAACAGCGGATACACGCCGGAGAAGTGGACGCCGGTCGACTCGGTGGCCTGGCTGAAGGCGATGGCCTGGGACCTCAGCGGCAACATGCAGGACGAGATCGACCGGTCCCTGCTGAGCGAGGACTTCACCTCCCAGCAGATCAAGCAGATGTACCCGGACTACCCGTACGACCGCAACGGCACCATTCTGCGGACCGGCACCGTCAGCCCCCGGGGGAACTACCTCCCGGCCGACGCCGCGCCGGCCGGGTCCCCCGGCGCCGCCGCAAGCGGCACCTCGCAGGCCCGCGCCCAGGTCGCCGGGCTGCTGAAGTCGCTCTCCGGCACGGTGGACTCGGTGCCGCAGCTGCTCGGCCCGGCCGGCCAGGGCATCGGCTCCAACTCCTGGGTGGTCTCCGGCTCCCGGACCACCACCGGCAAGCCGCTGATGGCCAACGACCCGCACCTGGGCCCCGGGATGCCGTCCATCTGGTACCAGATGGGTCTGCATTGCCGCACCGTCGACGCCTCCTGCCCGTTCGACACGGCCGGGTACACCTTCTCCGGCATGCCGGGCGTGGTCATCGGCCACAACCAGAAGATCTCCTGGGGCTTCACCAACCTCGGGCCGGACGTGACCGACCTCTACCTGGAGAAGATCACCGGCACCGGCACCTACCTTCGCGACGGCAAGGACGTCCCGTTCGAGGTCCGCAAGGAGACCATCAAGGTGGCCGGCGGCAAGGACGTCGAGATCACCGTCCGGGAGACCAACAACGGCCCGCTGATCTCCGACCAGAGCCAGGACGACCAGCAGGTCGGCAAGTTCGCGCCGGTCGGCGACGCCGCCCCCGACCGCGGGGTCACCGGCTACGGCGTCGCCCTGAAGTGGACCGCGCTGACGCCCAACAAGACCATGGACGCGGTCTTCGAGCTCGACACCGCGACCAGCTTCACCCAGTTCCGGCAGGCCGCCTACGACTTCGCCGTCCCCGCGCAGAACCTGATCTACGCGGACACCGACGGCCACATCGGCTACCAGGCCCCGGGCCTGATCCCGATCCGCAACAAGGCCGACGACGGCACCTACCCGGCCCCGGGCTGGGACTCCGCGTACGACTGGAAGCCGAACTACATCCCCTTCAGGTCCCTGCCCTGGACCGAGGACCCCGCCGACGGCTACATCGTCACCGCCAACCAGGCCGTCGTCGACCAGAGCTACCCCTACCTGCTCACCAAGGACTGGGAGTACGGCACCCGCGCCAAGCAGATCACCGACCTGCTCGGCGCCAAGCTGAAGAACGGCGCCAAGATCTCCCCGGACGACATGCAGGACATCCAGCTGGACAACACCAGCGTCATGGCCAAGTCCCTGGTCCCCTACCTGTTGAAGATCAACATCAAGGACGGCTACGTCCGCCAGGCCCAGGACCTGCTGAAGGACTGGAACTACCACCAGGACTCGGGCTCGGCCGCCGCTGCCTACTACAACGGCGTCTGGCGCAACCTGCTGCTGCGGGCCTTCGGTGACAAGTTCCCGGCCGACCTGAGGGCCGAGGGCGACTGCCAGCTGGTCGAGCAGAAGACCGACGACACCCTCCCCGACGACGCGGTGGGCGGCAAGCCCAAGCTGGTCCAGGAGTGCGGCACCCGCGAGCCCGCCAAGGCGCAGCCCGACGGCGGCGACCGCTGGATGGAGGTCGTCCGGCAGATGCTGCAGAGCCCGGACAGCTCCTGGTGGGACTACACCGACGCCTACGGCAGGGTCCACCACGGGCGTGACGCGCTGCTGCTGCAGGCCATGACCGACGCCCGCCAGGAGCTGACCTCCAAGCTCAGCAAGGACGTCTCCACCTGGAGCTGGGGCCGGCTGCACACGCTGACCCTCAAGGAGCAGACGATGGGCAGCGACGAGTCCTCCATCGCCTCCGGGGTGGTCCACAAGCTGCTCAACCGGGGCCCGTACCAGCTCTCCGGCGGCTCCGCCGCGGTGGACGCCACCGGGTGGAACGCAGCGGCCGGGTACCAGGTCGACTGGATCCCCTCGATGCGGATGGTCGTCGACCTCAGCAACTTCGACGCCTCACGCTGGATCAACGTAGGCGGTGCCTCCGGCCACGCCTACCACCCCAACTACAACGACCAGACCCAGCTGTGGGCGGACGGACAGCTGCTGCCGTGGGCCTTCTCCGCCGACGCGGTGAAGAAGACCCTCAAGGACCACCTGGTCCTCACCCGGGGCTGACCCCCGCCCCTGCGGGGGTGAACCCGCACCACTGAGCCCGGCCCGGGAGCACCCGGGCCGGGCTCAGCCGAAGGTGCGGACGCCCGACGGGGTCACCGCGGCGCTGACCGCGCGGTCGTGCGGCTCCGCCGGTACGGACTCCAGCAGCTCCCCGTCGTACAGCAGCGTCACCAGCCGCGCCGCGGACCCGGCCGCGGCCAGCCGGGCCAGCACCCGGTCGTAGCTGCCCCCGCCGCGCCCCAGGCGCAGGCCCCGGCCGTCCACGGCCAGGCCGGGCAGCAGCACCAGGGCGGCCCCGCAGACCGCCTCCGGGCCGAGACGGGGCCCGGTGGGCTCCAGCAGGCCGCGGCCGGCCGGGGCCAGGCTCCCCGGGCCGTCGTAGACCGCCCAGTCCAGGTCGTTGTCCGGCAGCAGCACCGGCAGCAGCACCCGCACGCCCCGGGAGCGCAGCGCCTCCAGCAGCACCCGGGTGCCCGGCTCCGACCCCACCGAGACATAGGCGGCGACGGTCGCCGGGGCGCCGCCCTCCAGCAGTTCCAGGGCGCGGCCGGCCAGCAGCCGGGCCGCGGTGCGGCGCTCCTCGGGCGGCAGGGCACGCCGCCGCGCCAGCAGGCGTGACCTCAGGGCGGTCTTCTCGTTGTCCATGAATGGTCCGGTGTTCTCGCGGTCGGGCGTGCGTGCGGTCGGTCGGGTGTGCGGCCGGGCGTATGAGGCTGCGGGCGGTCGCGTGGCCGCGTACGGAAGCCAGTCTGCACAGGAGGGCGGCGGTATGAGCGGCGAGGTGCTGGTACGGGCCCTGGCGCTGCTCAGCCTGCCCGTCACCACCGCCGCCGCGACGCTGGCCGTGGCGGCGCTGCGGATGCGGCGCAGGCACCGGGCGGCCGTGGAGCGGGCGGCCGAACTGCAGCGCCGGGTGCTGCGGCTGGAGAAGGCCCGCTCCGTCCTGGAGCGCACCGCCGTCACCGACCCCCTGACCGGGGTCGGCAACTACCGCCATCTGCAGCTGACCCTGGACCGCGAGGTCGCCCGCCATCTGCGCGGCGGCCGGCCGCTGGCGGTGCTGCTGCTGGAGGTCGGCGGCTTCGAGGCGATCTATGCGGCGCACGGCCGCCCCCGCGGCCACGCGGCGCTCCGTGACCTGGCCCAGCGTCTGGCGGTGGAGATCCGCCGTTCTGACGCATTGGGCCGCTACGGAGGCGAGGAGTTCCTGGTCGTGCTGCCGGACACCGGAGCCGAGGGTGCCGCCCAGGTCGCCGAGCGGCTCCGCTGGACGGTGCGGCGTCACCTGCTGCAGCTCCCGGAGCACACCGCCGGCCGCCCGGCGCCGGACGAGGCCGGCAACGGCCTCACCGCCACGGTGGGGATCGCCGTGCTGCCCGTGGACGGGAACCATGCGGCCACCCTGCTGCGGGCCGCCGACCGGGCCCTGGCGGAGGCCAGGCGGGCCGCCGCCGACGGCAGCGCCACGGCGGCGGACGGCGCACTCACTCCCACGGTGGATCCAGACCGCGCTCAGCTGGGAGTTTCCGCACCTCAGTAGAGTCTGCGGTATGACCAACGCCCGTCCTCACATCACCAAGGCCGTGGTGCCCGCCGCCGGCCTCGGTACCCGCTTCCTCCCCGCGACCAAGGCGACGCCCAAGGAGATGCTGCCGGTAGTCGACAAGCCGGCCATCCAGTACGTGGTGGAGGAGGCCTCAGCCGCAGGCCTCTCCGATGTGCTCATGATCACAGGCCGTAACAAGCGCGCGCTTGAGGACCACTTCGACCGCAACTACGAGCTCGAGGAGCAGCTCACCCGCAAGGGCGACGAGGCCAAGCTGGAGCGGGTCCGCGAGTCCAGCGCCCTGGCCACCATGCACTACGTCCGCCAGGGAGACCCCAAGGGCCTCGGCCACGCGGTCCTCTGCGCCGAGCAGCACGTGGCGGGTCAGCCGTTCGCGGTACTGCTCGGGGACGACCTGATCGACCCCCGGGACCCGCTGCTCTCCCGCATGATCGACGTCCAGCGGACCCTCGGCGGCTCGGTGGTCGCCCTGATCGAGGTCGACCCGGAGCAGATCCACCTCTACGGCTGCGCCGCGGTCAAGCCCATAGCCTGGGAGGGCACCGACGGCGACGGCGAGGTGGTCCAGATCACCGATCTGGTGGAGAAGCCCGACAGCGCCGACGCCCCCTCGAACTACGCGGTCATCGGCCGCTATGTGCTCGACCCGGCGGTCTTCGACGTGCTGCACGACACCGCGCCCGGACGGGGCGGTGAGATCCAGCTCACCGACGCGCTGCGCACCCTCGCGGGCCGGGGCTCCGCCGAGGGCGGTCCGGTGCACGGCGTGCTGTTCAAGGGCCGCCGCTACGACACGGGTGACCGCGCCGACTATCTCCGCGCTATCGTCCGGCTGGCGTGCGAGCGTGAGGATCTGGGCCCGGACTTCCGTGCCTGGCTCCAGGACTTCGTGGGCACGGAGCTGACGGTGTAGCGGACGGCGGGAGTGGCGAGGCGATGACAGGGTCCACGGCGGGTCCAGGGCACAGCGGTCCTTCGGACGGGGGTACGGCCGTGGGCCCGGCCGCCGGGCAGGCCCCGCCGCCGCAGGCCGCCCGGATGTGGTCGGTCGACGAGCACCTCGCCGACGTGCTGGCGGCCGTCCGGCCGCTGGCCCCGGTGGAGCTGCCGCTGCTGGACGCGCAGGGGTGCCTGCTGGCCGAGGACATCGTGGCCGAGGGCGATCTGCCGCCGTTCGACAACAGCTCCATGGACGGCTACGCGGTGCGCACCGCCGACACCCACGGCGCCACCGAGCGCTATCCGTCGGTGCTGGCGGTCGTCGGCGACATCGCCGCGGGCCCCGGTGAGCTGCCCAGGATCCTCTCCGGGCAGACCGCTCGGATCATGACCGGCGCCCCGCTGCCCCCGGGCGCGGAGGGCGTCGCCCCGGTGGAGTGGACGGACGGCGGCAGCGGCCTGGCCGCTGCCGCGGACCGGATGGCCGCCGGCGCCTCCGCCGAGGTGCAGGTGTTCCGCCCGGTGGAGGCCGGCGCCCACATCCGCCGCCGCGGCAGCGACGTCACCGGCGGCGACACCGTGCTCACCGCGGGATCGGTGCTGGGCCCCACCCGGATCGGGCTGCTGGCCGCCATCGGCCGCGCCACCGTGCGGGTCTGCCCGCGCCCGAGGGTGGCGGTGCTCTCCACCGGCAGCGAGCTGGTACCGCCGGGAGAGCCGGTCGGTCCCGGGCAGATCTCCGAGTCCAACAGCTACGCCCTGACCGCGGCCGCCCGTGAGGCGGGAGCGGTCGCCCACCGGATCGGCGCGGTCCCCGACGACCCCGAGCGGCTGCGGGCGGTGCTGGAGGAGCAGGTGGGCCAGGTCGACCTGGTCGTCACCAGCGGCGGGGTCAGCGTCGGCGCGTACGACGTGGTCAAGCAGGTGCTGGAGCAGTACGGCGAGGTGGACTTCCGGCGGCTGCGGATGCAGCCCGGCAAGCCGCAGGGGTTCGGCCGGATCGGTCCCGGCGCCGGGATCCCGCTGCTGGCGTTGCCGGGCAACCCGGTGAGCGCCTACATCTCCTTCGAGCTCTTCGTCCGGCCCGCGATCCGCGCGATGGCGGGCGCCGGGCAGGTGCACCGGCCGACGGCCAGGGCGGTCTGCACGGCCTCGCTGCGCTCGCCCGCCGGGCGCCGCCAGTTCCTGCGCGGCAGCTACCGGGCCCCGGCCCCCGGCAGCGGCGGGCCGGGCACGGTGGCCCCGGTCGGCGGCGCGGGATCGCACCTGGTGGGGCCGCTGGCGCAGGCCAACTGCCTGATCGTGCTGGGGGAGGAGACCACCGCGACCGACCCCGGTGCGCTGCTGGACGTGGTCCTGCTGGAGGAGCCCTCGCGTTGACCCGGAGCGGGCCGGGTACGGTAGCGCCCGCACCCCGTACCTTCGACCGGCCGACCGCGCGACTGGAGAGCACGTGACCGCGAACCCGACAGGCGGCCCCCCGGCCGACCGCCTCACCCATGTCGACGAGACGGGTGCGGCCCGCATGGTCGACGTCTCGGAGAAGGCCACCACCGTGCGGACCGCCACGGCGTCCGGGCGGGTGCTGGTCTCCGCGCGGGTGGTGGAACTGCTGCGCGGCGAGGGCGTACCCAAGGGTGACGCCCTGTCGGTGGCCCGGATCGCCGGGATCATGGGGGCCAAGCGGACCCCCGACCTGATTCCGCTCTGCCACCCGATCGCGGTCTCCGGGGTGGCGGTCGACCTGGCCGTCGCGGACGACGCGGTGGAGATCACCGCCACCGTGCGGACCGCCGACCGCACCGGGGTCGAGATGGAGGCCCTGACTGCGGTCGCGGTGGCCGGGCTCACCGTGGTCGACATGGTGAAGGCGGTCGACAAGGGCGCGGTGATCGACGCGGTCCGGGTCGAGCGCAAGACCGGCGGCAGGAGCGGCGACTGGCACCGGGACGGCGCCCGGTGAGCTCTCCCGCAGGGGCCGCGGGGCGGGCCCTCGCCGTGACCGTCTCCAACCGCGCCTCGGCGGGTGTCTACCCCGACCGGGGCGGCCCCCTGCTGGCCGAGGGGCTGACCGCGCTGGGGTTCGCCGTCGACGGCCCCCGGGTCGTCCCCGACGGCGAACCCGTGGAGGAGGTCCTGCGGGAGGCTGTCGCGGCCGGGTACGACGTGGTGCTCACCACCGGCGGCACCGGGATCTCACCCACCGACCTGACCCCGGAGATGACCGCCCGGGTGATCGACCGTCCGGTGCCGGGGATCGCCGAGGCGATCCGGGCGTACGGGCGGGAGAAGGTCCCGACGTCGGTGCTCTCCCGTGGGCTGTCCGGCCTGGCGGGGCGCACCCTGATCGTCAACCTGCCGGGGTCCACCGGCGGGGTGCGGGACGGTCTGGCCGTCCTCGGGCCGCTGCTCGCCCATGCGGTGGACCAGGTGCGCGGGGGCGACCATCCGCGTCCCAGCGGACCGGAGGACGGGCTGCGGCAGCACCGGAGCATCCACTGAACGGCGGCTGGCCGGTGACCCTGGCCGAGGGCGACGTCGGCCTGCGGCCGATAAGGGTGCGCGACCAGAAGGCCTGGCGGGAGGTCAGCGGCCGCAACCGGGACTGGCTGCGGCGCTGGGAGGCCACCGTGCCGCCGCCTCCGCCGGGGCGGCTGGCGGGGCCCCGGCCGACGTTCCGGCAGATGGTGCGGTTCCTGCGGGCGGAGGCCTCGGCGGGCCGGATGCTGCCGTTCGTGGTGACCCACCGGGACGTCCTGGTCGGGCAGTTGACGGTGGGCGGCATCACCTGGGGGTCGATGTGCTCGGCCAACATCGGGTACTGGATCGACGAGGCGGTGGCCGGCCGGGGCATCATGCCGACCGCCGTGGCACTCGCCACCGACCACTGCTTCGGTGTGCTGGGGCTGCACCGCGTCGAGGTCTGCATCCGGCCCGAGAACCTGCCCAGCCGGCGGGTGGTGGAGAAACTGGGATTCCGCGAGGAGGGGATCCGGGAGCGCTATCTCCACATCGACGGGGACTGGCGCGACCACCTGGTCTACGTCCTCACCGCCGAGGAGGTGCCGGAGGGGATGCTGAACCGCTGGCGTGCGCTCCGGCAAGGCCGGGACCGGTAATTGAATGCATGTTCGAAATTGGTCTCAATAGCGTATCGACAGGTCGCCATTCCGCCATACAGACGCACAAATTAGTCGGAGAATCAGCTTGATCGTGCGACACACCGCCAGTAATTGGCGACAGCTGCGGCCCGCCACCCCTACGGTGTGAGACGTGAGCAGTAGCGGCCTCATCTACGCGGTGATCGTAGGGGCCTGGGCTGCCTATCTGGTGCCGATGTGGCTCCGCAGGCAGGACGAGCTCAATGAAGCGCGCCCGACGGAACGCTTCAGCACCGCCATCCGCCTGCTGTCGGGGCGGGCGGCGATGGAGCGTCGCATCACCCGGTCCCTGGACGATCGGAACGACGAGACACCCGCCGGCGAGGCGGAAGGTTCCTTCAGTGTGCCCGCCGAGAGCGACCGGCCCGCCGAGGCCGCCGCCCCCGCC
>NZ_LIQR01000305.1 GCF_001418575.1 Peterkaempfera griseoplana | reverse complement strand
GCCGGGAGGGGTGCGGGTGTCAGGAGGACCGCACGCCTCCCGGCGGCTTTCGGGTCAGGCGAAGACGTCCTGCTGGTAGCGCTCGTCGGCTTCCATCTGGGCGAGCCACTGCTGGGCGGCCTCGTCGTCGCTGCCGGTGTGCTTGCGGTAGATGGCGGCGAGCGCTTCGCGCACGGCGGGCGCCATGCGGCGGCCGTCACCGCAGAGGTAGATGTACGCACCCTCTTCGACGGCCCGCCACACGGTGTCGGAGGCGGCGGTGACGGCGTCCTGGACGAACCGCGCCGGGTGGCCGGTCACCGCGGAGTAGGCGGTGTGCACCTGGGCGATCCCGGCCTCCTCCCAGGCCTGCATCTCCTGCCGGTAGAAGTAGTCGTGCTCCGGGTGGCGGCAGCCGACGAAGACCTGGGACAGACCGACCTGGGTGCCGTTCTCCTGCTGCCGGGCGCGCTCCTCCAGGAATCCGCGCAGCGGCGCGATGCCGGTGCCCGGGCCGATGAGGATCAGCGGCGTGGCGGGGTCGGCCGGCGGGGCGAAGGTCGGGGAGGGCACGCGCACATAGCCGTAGACGACGTCACCGGGCTCCAGGCGTGCGATGTAGGAGGAGCACACGCCGCGGTACTGGCCGTCGCCGGACAGGGCAGGGCCTTCCAGGAGGCCGACTGTGAGGCGTACATGGCGCGGGTTGGCCAGCGGGGAGGAGGAGATGGAGTAGAAGCGGGGACGGATCGGCCCCGTCATCTCCAGGAAGACCGCCAGCGGCAGCTCGACGGCGGGGAAGCGCTCCAGCAGGCCCAGCACCGAGACCCGCTTGCCGAGAATCTCCGTGCTGTAGCGCTCTTCGGCTTCCTCGGTGTCGGCCGTGTACGCCTGGAGCTGCGGCCCGGTCCACGGGCACCGGGTGTGCTCGGCCAGGATGCGCACCTGGGTGCGGGTGGCCACGTCCTGCAGCTCCAGGAACTCGGTGAACAGCAGGCCGGCGGTGATGGGCGTGCCGACCGGCAGGTGCGTCCTGCCGCCGCCGGGCTGCTCCAGCCGCAGGACCTGGTCGCGGTCGACGCCGAGCCGCGCCAGTGCGCGGTCGACCAGCTGAGGCTCGTTCTTGGCGAAGACGGCCAGGTGGTTGCCGGTGTCGTAGGTGACGCCCTTGGGCAGCTCGATGGTGATGGACTTCGCGGACGGGCGCGGCGGCTCGATCCGGAAGTCCCACAGCCCCGTCGCGTCGCCGACCAGTTCCTCGTTGGCCACCACGGTCAGCGGGTAGGCCTGCTCGGACACGATCGCGGGGCGCACGTCCGCCTCGGTCAGCAGCTGCACCTGGTAGCGCGGCGCGCCGTCGTCGGAGGTGTCGGCGGCGTACTCCTCGGCCAGGGTGGCCCACAGGGTCTCCGTCCAGCGGGTGGCCATGCCGTCGAAGTCACCGGCGGCATCGGCGATGCCGCGCTCCATGACGGGGGTGGCGCCGGCGGCCAGCAGGGCTTCCTCGATCCTCTTGGGGAAGGCCTGGTAGGTCGCCACCCACTGGGTGTTGCCGGCGCCCAGCAGCGCGAACCGCACGTTCGCCAGCGAGCCCTCGGGCAGCCCGGCGGCGATCAGGTCGTCGAAGCGCTGGGCGTTGTCGGGCGCCTTGCCGTTGTAGCTGGCGGCGACGACGACGAGCAGGCCCTCGGTGGGCGGGTTGTCGCCCAGTTCGTCCAGGCTCGTCAGGGTGGTGCCGAACCCGGAGCGCTCGCCGCGGTCGGCGATGGTGCGGGCCAGGTCCTCGCAGGAGCCCAGGCTGGAGCCGTAGGCGACGGTCAGGTTCACCCCGACCCCGCTGACCGCGGCCTGCTGCTGACCAGCACCGCTCTGCACGTCCGCGGCGCTGAAGACGGTCCGCTGGTGCTCCTGGCGGGTCCGTACGACCAGCTCGAAGTCGCCGGGCTTGCGGGTCAGCGCCTCCCGTACATCCATCCTGTAGTCGCCCGGGTCGGAGAACTTGAACTTCTGCAGCACCAGCGCGAGGGCCAGGCGCGCCTCGGTGAGCGCGAACTGCCGGCCGATACAGGCCCGCACACCGTTGCCGAACGGCTTGTAGGCGTGCGGGTGCTGCTGGGCCCGGTTCTCCGGCAGCCACCGGTCGATGTCGAACTCCTCCGGCCGCTCCCACGCCTTGGGGTGGGAGTGCAACGGGCCCATCAGGATGTTGGCCCTCGTGCCCTTCTTCAGTTCGTAGCGGCCACCGAGGACGGTGTCCTCGATCGGCGCCTTGGCGATCAGCGGGATGGGAGCCCACAGGCGCAGGGTCTCCTCCAGGATCCGCGGGATCACGTCCATCTGCATGACCGTGTCGTAGTCCGGGACCGTGTCACCCGGCAGCAGCCGGTCCACCTCGGCGTAGGCCTGGGCCAGGACGTGCGGGTTGCGCATCAGCGAGTACGTGGCGAACGACAGCAAACCGCTGGTGGTCTCGTGACCGGCGATCAGGAACGTCACCACCTGGTCGCGGACATTGTCGTCGGGCAGCGGCTTGCCGGTCTCCGGGTCCGTGGCCTGCAGCATCAGACCCAGCAGGTCATCCTCACCCGCGCCCTTGCCTTCGCGCCGCTCCTTGATCACGTTCTCGACGAGGTCCCGCATCAGCTGGATGTTCTCGCGGTACTTCTTGTCGTCGCCCTTGCGGAGCTTGGTCATCATCGGCAGCTCCTGCGAGCGCCGCAGCGACTCCACCAGCGCCTCCAGCAGGGCGTTGAGGAACGGGTGCAGATCCTCCTTGGCGAAGGAGTCGAACCGGTAGCCGAACCCCGACAGGGCGATGGTGTCCAGGGTCAGCCGGGTGTAGTCGTCGGTAATGTTGACCGGCCGGCCCTCCTTGCCCTCCCATTTGCCCACCAGGTTCTGGGCGATCTCCAGCATCTGCCCGAAGTAGTTCTTCATGGCCCGCTGGCTGAAGGCCGGGAGGAGGATCCGGTGCGCCATGCCCCATTCCTCCTCGTGCTGGTGGGCCGTGAACAGGCCGGCTCCCGTGTAGTCCCGGACATGGTTCAGCGGCGTCTTGTCGATCCGCTTGAAGAACCGTGTCTCGTCGCAGACCTCGGCCACCAGGTCCGGGTCGGAGACGAAGACCTGCTCGATACCGGCGATGTCCATGCCGTAGATGCCCTCGGGGAACTGCTTGGCCAGCTCGCCGAAGTACGCGACCGGGTTGGTGCCGGGGATCTGCGGTGTGTGGCCGAGGATCGGAATCCCGCGCGGGGACGGTATGGGACGCAGGTCGGTGGCGGGTCGCGTGGTCATGGGCTTGCTCCTAGATGAGGGAGGAGGAAGGGCAAGGGGCGCCGGTCGCGGCGGGCGCAACACAGAAACATACGCCGTATGGAAAGGAGTACCATACAGCGTATGGAAAGTCGAGCGCACCCTTGGGCTCCGGCGCTTCCGCCCTGCCGCGGGGTCGGCATCGGCACTTCCATACACCGTATGGAAGTGGTACCCTACGCCGTATGGAAAAGGTGAAGCGCCCGTCCCGGGGGACCAGGAAGAGAGAAGTGCCCCTGACCGAGGCCGGGATCTACACCGCCGCCCTGCGGCTCATCGACGCCGAGGGGGTGGAAGCGCTCAGCATGCGCAAACTGGCCGCCGGCCTGGGCGCCAACCCGATGTCGCTCTACCACCACGTGCCCAACAAGGCCGCCCTGCTGCGGGGTGTGGCAGCTATGGTCGGCGCCCAGGTCCGCACCGTGACTCAGGAAGACCTTCCCTGGCAGGAGCGCATCCGCCAACTCGCCGAAGACTTCCGCACACTGGCGCACCGCCACCCCAACCTCATGGCGTACTCGTTCAGGCAGCCGGAGTTCATCCAGCCGGAAGACCCCTTCTGGGTCGCGCTCGCCGCCGTGCTCCACGACGCAGGGGCGCCGCAGCCGGAGGTCCCGCGGATCGCCGCTCTGCTCTGCGCCGTCGTCACCGGGGTGCTGACCGCCGAACTCAACGGCGCGCTCCGCCGGTGGTCGACCCTCCAGCCCGCTGCCCCTGCTGCCCCCGCTGCCGGCGAGGACGGGCCCGCGGATGCAGGCACCGAGGAGGACCGGATGTTCCCCCTGGCGCTGGATACGATCATCGCGGGCCTGGAGAGCCGGCTCGCCGCCGACCGTGCCGGCCAGAACCCGCACTGAACTCGCCATACCCCCGTGGCGCCTGCCCGTCGCGCTGGCGCCCGCGAGGCGGCCCGGGTGGATGCCGGGCCGCCTCGCGGGCGCCGGTGCATGGTGTTGCCGCTCGGGCCGGGGCGCGCGACTGTCCGGCTCGGAGGCCGGGCTGCAGGGCTCGTCGTCCTGGTCATCCGTCCTCCCTCAACGTCGCTGCAGGCGGACGGATGGCGGTGTCACCGCAAGGGTGAGTCGGCGGTGGGTATGAGCACGGTGCCGGCGACGTTCGTGATCTGGCCGATGTCGAAGCCCTCCATGTCGGCCTGGAATTCGGGGCTGGACAGGTATGCCTGCTCCCGCTCCTGCACCTCGTCGGCGTCCGTGTAGGAGACGAGGGCATACAGCTGGGGGGCCTCATTGTCGGGCGCCCTCCAGACGCCGTGTGTGGCGATCCGGTGCTTGGCCAGACCGGGGATGTGCTGGGACCAGATGGTCTCGTAGGCGGCGAGGGCCTCGGGGGTGCGGAGTGTGTAGACGCGAAGCTGGTACTGGGACATGGACACTCACTCCGGTTCAATGCATGGAGGATCTCAGTGGCCGGAGCGCGCTGCGGCTGCAGGCCGTGGCCCTCGGGCGATGGCGCACCCCGGCCGGGGCGCGGAGCGGCGCAGCGGTTGGACCGCGAGTTGCGGGTTCGGGCACCGCCGCCAAAGCGGAACGCTCTTCCGGCCCGGCGGCGGCGCAAGGACTTCAGGTTTCCGCGAGCAGGTCCGCCAGTTCGGCATCCCAGTCGATGTGCCCGGACTCGGTGTCCTGTGGCGCCGCGGCCTTCGTGTCCTGCAGGAAGGCTTTGGCGGCGGTGCTCCTGGCGCCGAGAACGGCCCTGCCCGCGACTGCTGCGGAGGCGGCGGCGACGCACATGCGCTTCGTGAGCTTCCTCATGGCTTTTCCTTCGGCTCGGGGTGTGATCTGCACCAGCGGTTGCTCGTACAGGTGATGGGAGGCCCAGCGCGTTGCCTCAGCCGCGCCGCGGCCCGGCCACTCTCTCTGGCAGGGGCCGTTTGCCTGCGCCGCCGGGCCCTGACAGAGGCTGCCGTGCGGCGGCAAGGCGTTCCATACATCGCATGGAACTGCTTCTATAAACCATACACTGTATGGAAATGTCGGGCTGCCCCGCCGAAACCCACCGAAGAAGTCCGCGGAGGCAGTAGGCGCGCCGATCGCGCCGGCATCGGCCGTTGCCGCCGTCGGCGGGCAAACGGCTGCGCCGAGCGCACGGGCTGACGCCGCTGAGCGCCGCGCGGCCCTGTGAAGATGCGCCATGGGTGTGCCTCGCGCCGAGACCCGTCAGGCGCTGGTGCGCGCCGCGCGGCAGATCCCGGCCGAGTGCCGGCGCCTCGATCGAGGCCGCACTCCCAGATCACCGCCGTCCGTCACGTCGCGGCTGATCCCGCATCTGCCCGCTCTGTCGGGAACCTGGTGCGCGGCGCGTCACCAGCCAGGGCCGCACGTGGTGACCGGGGAAGTTCGCGCTCTGCCCGGTTCGGCTTCGGTCAGCCGGTATGACGGCCGTGAACAGTTCGCCCGACAGCCGAGGCCACCCGCCGGATGGTGCCCCAGCCCGGCGGCCGCACGGTGGGTACGGCGCCCGGCCGATGGCGGGGAACCCGTACCCGTAGCGTTCGCGGACTGATCCCGCACCGCACGGGAGTCGGCAGGGTGACGGCCTCACCGTCCAGCCCGACGGGGACGAACGGGGCGTCGGCATCGATGACAACCTCTTCAGAGGTGGCCAGATTGGTCAGGCCGTGCGTCTGCCCATCTCGCAGCCGGGTGACCGTCTCGGCGGGCGTCTCCGCCCTGGCGGCCAGTACCCCCAGGAGCCCGGAGTCCAGTTGCGCACGCCTGCCAAGCCCGGCCGGGTCATCGACGCGGTAGGGGTTGTTGCTCACCAGCACGGCATCAGGCTGGTCCACAGTGAGCAGCCCGGCGCTTACCACCAGCTCCGGACCCTCATGGCGGGCCAGGAATTCCGGCAGGATCCGCACCACGGTGCCGATCTTGTCATCCCGATAGGCCGGGTCCTGCACCAGGGCGGCATAGGCACCGAACGACACGTTGTTGACGAACACTCGCTCGCCGGCGAACCCGAGATCCACGCGCAGCTCGACGCCGTCCGTGAGGGCCTCCAGCGCGGCCGAAGGGTCCTCACGGTCCAGGCCGAGGTCCATCGCGAAGTGGTTGCGGGTACCGGCCGGAATAACCACGAAAGGAAGACCGCTCTTCGCAGCCACCCCGGCGACGCGTGCCTGCGTGCCGTCTCCGCCGGCCACCCCCAGCAGATCCGCACCGTCATCCACCGCGCGTCGGGCGACAGCCGCGAGGTCCTGGGGCCGGGAAGGATCGAGCAGGAGAACCTGAGCCCCCAACGCACGGGCCTTTTCCGCGATCCGGAACCGGCTCGCCTTCCCTCCTCCCGAACGGGGATTCACGATCAGATACGGCCGCCGCGCAGCGGCCACCGGTCGGAACGCGTTCTCGGTCATGGCAAGCGCCGACAGGCCGCGTTCATCAGCCCGGCGCCCGTCACAGTCACAGGCGCCGACACAGCTGCCGTTACCACGCCCGCTGCTGACTGTCCCGTCCGCCACCGGACCGGTCCAGCGATCGCACCGGCCACCGCCTCCATGACGTCTCCTCCGACAGTTATGCCTACGGCAAGCACCAGCCCGGTCGTTTTGATGACAGTACTCACGGGTTGGGGGTGATGACGGCGCGTCCTTGGATCTTGCCGTCGTGCAGGAGCTGGTATGCCTCGTTGGCGCATTCCAAGGGGAAGTACTCGACCAGCATCTTGATCTTTTGCTGCCGGGCGAGGGTGATCACGTCCATCAGTTCGGGAAGGGAGCCCCAGTAGGGCGAGGCGACCGAGCACTCGTGCGGCGGGCTCGAGAAGTTGACGGGCAGGGCTCCGCTGCCGAGGCCGACGATGGTCAGGTGCCCGAGCACCCTGGCCACCTGAGCAGCCATGCGCAGAGTCGGGTCTATGCCGACCATGTCCAGCACGAGCTGAGCGCCCTGCTGCTCCGTCATGTCCTTGATGCGCGTGACCGCCTCCTCGCCCGATAGCAGCACCTCGTCCGCGCCCATGCGCTTGGCGGTTTTCAGCTTGCCGGCATCGGTGTCCACGGCGACGACGGTGGTCGCCGCGCTGAGCGCTCGCACCATCTGGATGGCCATCTGGCCCAGACCGCCTACCCCGATCACCACCGCGGTCGAGCCCGGTCCCAGCAGGTGCACCGATCGCCTGACGGCGTGATAGCTGGTCAGCCCCGCGTCGCTGAGCGGGGCGGCCTGGCAGGGGTCGAGGGTGCCCAGCGGAATCAGCAGTCGCGCCGCCGGGACCAGCAGGTACTCAGCCATTCCGCCGTCGTGACCGCCTCCCAGGCCCCCGCCCTGACCACTGACCCTCTGGCAGTAGTTCTCCCGGCCCTCCCGGCAGTTGGCGCACACCCCACAGCCCCAGGGACCGTAGACCATCACAGGGTCTGCGGGAGCGAACCCGGTGACACCCGGTCCCAGCCTCTCCACCCATCCCGCATTCTCATGGCCGAGCGTGAAGGGCAGTTCCGTGGCGAACCCGGGTGGTGGTCCGGGTGCCTCCATGATGTGCAGATCCGAGTGGCATGCACCGGCACCCCCGACCTTCACCAGGACCTGCCCCGGCCCGGGCTGAGGCACCGGCACCTCGCGCACCTCGGGCGGTTGCTGCCATCCGACGAGTTGAAAAGCCTGCATAGCGATCCTTTACGCACGCCGGTTCAGTCGCGGATCCCGTCGATGTCGACCAGGACGTGGCGCGGGCCGCGGAAAATCTGGTTGTGGCGGTACGGCGGTGGGTCCTCGACCAGCCGGGGGTTTTGCATCCGGCGGACGAACTCGCCGACCGCGACCTGGACCTCGAGGCGCGCGAGCGGAGCGCCGAAGCAGAAGTGGATGCCCTGGCTGAACCCGAGGTGCTGGTTGTCCCGGCGTTCGAGGTCGAGCTCGTCGGGGTCGGCGAATCGCTTGGGGTCGCGGTTCGCCGAGCCGTATGCCAGGAAGATCGGCGCGCCCTTCGGGATGGTGGTGCCTGCGATGTGGATGTCTTCCATGGCGGAGCGGGTGTGCCAGAACTGGACCGACGACTCGAAGCGCAGCAACTCCTCGACCCCCGGCACGATGAGCTCGGGCCGGTGGCGCAGCTTCTCGAGCGCGTCGGGGTGCCGCAGCAAGGTGAGCACGCTGTGGGCGATGAGATTGACCGTGGTTTCATGCCCGGCGAAGATCAGGAGCAAAGCATTGCTCACGAGCACGCCCTTGGACATCCCTCCCTCCGGACCGTCCTCGTTCACCATCGCCGAGAGCATGCCTGGGCCCGGCTGCTGGGCGTACCGGTCGAGCAGCTCAGCTGCGAACTGCTCGAACTCCTCCACGGCCCGGCGCCCCCCGGCCAGTCGGTTCTGCATCTCCTCGGAGGCAGCCTCGGGGCCGAAATCCAAAGCGTCCAGGGCCGTCTCGATCCAGCTGTGGAACCGTGGCTCGTCATCCGGTGGTACGCCCAGGACCTTGCAGATCACGGTCACCGGCAGGGGGTAGGCGAACTCGTCGACGGCATCGATCCGGGTCTTGCCCTGCATGTGGTCCAGAAGGCCGTCCACGATGCGGCGGATGTCGGGTTCCAGGTCGGAGATCAGGTGAGGGGAATGAGGCGGGCCGACGAAATGCGGCATCATCATCCGGCGATCTCGATCGTGCTCGGGTGGATCCTGGGTGATGATGTTCGGCTCCAAAGAGATGACCGCCTCCGTGATCGGTTCGGCCTCCGCCGAGCCCTCGGCCGGGGCCGCAACCGGCACGGGGAGCTTCCTGATGTCCGAACTGACCCGGGGGTCGTGCAGCAGCGTGACGATCTCCTGGTAGGTACTGACGACGTAGGTGCCGTCGGGCTGCCGCGCCACCGGTGTCCTGCGGAGTTCCTCGTAGAACGGGTACGGATTGGCGCGGTTGGCGTAGCGGAGGGCCTGCTGCCAGGGGGTTTCCTCGACCACGAGGCTCCCCTCCTTCTTCCTGTCGATACTGTCCGCTTGCACGCCTGACTCGGCGGACGCGTCAACGACGGCGAGACCGGAACTCGGCCCTCCGCTCGCTCGGGTCGTGGCCGGTCAGGACGACGTCGGGGATCGCCGTCGGGACGCCGGGTTGGGGGAACTCGGCCGGGATCGGCTTCATGTCGCCGGGCTGGTCCCAGCCCGGCGGCGGGGGCGGGAATGGACCCGATTGCTCGATCAGCTTCCCGTAGTACTCCAGCCACTTGCCGTGATCGAAGGTGACGGCGGCGACGATGCGGCCGCGGCGACCGTAGGCGGCGGCGAAGTGGCGCTCCTTGACGGATCCCTGCGTGAAGACGATCTCGTCGCCGAAGGGCGGCACGCCAACGGACTTGATGTTGACGCCGAACTGACCGGACCAGAAACCGGGCAGCAACAGATGCGGGTGATAGTGGGGCTCGAGGTTCACCATGTTGTGGGCCGCGGCCTCGGCGCCGAGAACGGCATTGTCCCAGTGCTCCATCGCGAGGAACTGGTACTCATACAGCACATGGGGCGCGCGCGCCACGTCCCCGGCCACCCAGATGCTGTCGGTGACCACGCCGTTGATGTCGAAGGCACGACCGCCGGCGTCGCAACCGACGCCCCAGAAACCGGACGCCAGCCCGGCGCCCTCCAGCCACTCCACGTTGCGGATCGACCCCAGCGAGGCCACCACCACGTCGGCGTCGACGATGGTTCCGTCCGAGAGATGAGCACGCCGCACGTGTCCGCCGGCGTCGCCCTCCAGTGACGACACGCCCAGCCCGCAGCGCAGGTCCACGCCGTGGTCGCGCTGCATCTCCGCGGCGATCTCACCGATCACCCCGCCGAGCGCGCCGACCAGCGGTGCCGAGCCCCGCTCGACGACGGTCACCGGCAGATCGAGTTCCCGGCAGACGGAGGCCACTTCCGAGCCGATGAACCCGGCGCCGATGACCAGGACCCGCGACGGCGGCGCGGCCAGCGCCTTCTGCAGCTGTGCGGCATCATCACGCGAGCGCAGCGTGCAGACCCCGTCCAGGGCGGCCTCGTCCGGGTTGGGCCACTGTCGCGCCCGGGTGCCCGTGGCGATCAGCAACCGGTCGTACGGGATCTGCTCGCCGTCGGCCGTGCGCACCTGTCTGGCGGCCCGGTCCAACCCGGTGGCGGCCACCCCGAGCCGCCACTGCGCATCCACTTCTCGCAGGCGGGGGAGCTTGGTGTGGTCGGCCGCCACCCAGCCTTTGAGCACCTGCTTGGACAGCGGAGGTCGGTCATAGGGCTCGTGCGGCTCGTCCCCGATGATGGTCAGAGACCCGGTGAAACCCTCCTCACGCAGGGCTTCGGCGGCCCGCAGTCCGGCCAGGGACGCACCGACGATGACGATCCGGCCGTTGGCTCTGAACTCGCGTACCAGCTCGGCGACCGTCGCCGGCACGGTCATGACGTCGCGCTCCCCTCCACGCCGTCCAAGCGGTCGATCACGATCGCCTGCACCGGACACGCCGCAGCGGCTCGCTCAACCTGCAGGCGCCGCTCGTCGTCGGGGTTCGGCTCGTAGGTGAGCGCCTCCTGTCCGGTCAATCTGAAGACCTCGTGCGCCAAATAGACGCATTGTGCGTATCCCTGGCACCGATTCAGGTCCACGGCGACCCGCATGGGCAGACTCCTTCCGATCTGCCGCCCAGCTGGACAGCTCACCCGCCGCCCCGGCCGACGCGTACCGGCTGGGCACCCGTATGTCGATCTTCTTCGCCACGGCGGCACCTTCGCGGTGACGCCGAGCGTCACGGCCTGAAGGCCGCGGTACACATCCGATCGCGTCGGCATCAAGGTTTGCCCCGGCCGTTCCGCCCTAATAAAATACTCGTCCCGTCTTTCGGCGACCGCAAATCCGCAGCTGCGGAAAATATCTCTCGGGGCAGCTGCAGTTCTTGATCACTAAGCCTCTTCAAGGTGGCCACCGATCGGGTGACGACCGCGGGACGTGACAGGCGAGGCCCTCGGGCTGTTGAACGAGATGTCTCACGTCTCGAGTCACCAGCCAGGGGGCCTCGTTGGTCGTCTATCCTGCCGCACTTGACCTGCCGCACGCGCTCGTCGAGTGGGTCACGATGCTCATCGTCACCCGCGAGGGTGACCGCCGCTGCAAGCTGCCGCCCTCCCAGCGGGCCCTGGTCGCATTGGTCTACCTGCGCGAGCACACCACCTACGCCAAGATCGCCGCCGGGTTCGGGATCAGCGAAGGCACGGCCCACGCCTACGTCCGCTCGGTGACCGAACTACTCGCCAGCCGGGCGCCGTCGCTGACCCGCGCCCTGCGCCGGGCCCGCCCCGACTACGTGCTCGTGGACGGCACCCTGGCCGAGTGCGACCGGGTCGGCGACAGCGAAGCCGACTACTCCGGGAAGACCAGGCGGCACGGGATCAACGTCCAAGCCGTCACTGCACCCGACGGCGCACTGCTGTGGCTCTCGCCCGCCCTGCCAGGACGCACCCACGACCTCACCGCAGCCCGCACCCACCGGATCATCGCCACCTGCGAGCGCCTGAAGATCCCCGCTCTCGCGGACAAGGCCTATGCGGGAGCCGGCGGGACGTTCTGCACTCCCTTCAAGCGGTACGGCGGCCGCGACCTCACCACCAAGCAGCAAGCCGTCAACCGTGCACACGCCCGACTCAGATTTCCTGTCGAGCGCGCCTTCGCCCGGCTCAAGACCTGGCGGGTCTTCCGCCGGGCCCGCTGCAGTCCGAACCGGCTCACCTCAACGATTCAGGCTGTGCTCACCCTGGAGTGGCAACGCTGAAGATCCTTACTGACCGGTTCGTGCAGGTCCGGGGGCTTACGGAGTGCCTGCCCGCAGGGAAGCGGGCACAGTGATCACGAGCGTTTGTGGAGACAATACGGCCCAGGCCGGTCGCCCTTATCAGCTCCCAAGGCCTCTTCCGCGCCGTGTCCGTGACCGCGCCGGTGTTGCCGAAGGTGTGGAGGATCTGCTCGCGTGGTGACCGCGTGCAAGGCATGATCAGCGGCTTCAGCCGGGTCGGTCGTTGTGGTTACCTTCTAGGGCGCGCTGGCCGGTGCTGTCCGGGTACATGCGCCTGGACGCGGCGTTGGACCCGCAGATCCGCACCTTGCGGGAGCGGTCGCCCGGACGGGGGCGATGCGGGAGAAGCTCACCCACTACATCGAGATTCCCGCCCAGGTGCGCGGCTTCGAACCCGGCGAGTTGCGCGGGCACAGGGCGGAACCGTCGACCGTCTTCACCCGCAGACCGGTCCCGTACGCCGCACGCCGCCACGAGCTGTACCGGCAGAAGCTGAGCGAGACCGCCCCGTACCAGGCGAGCACCCGCTACAGGCCGGCACCACCGGATACTACGTGCCTGTTCAAGCGCGTCGACGGCAGCCGTGAGCAGATCCGCTTCCCCGAGACCCTCCGGCTGGCCCTGGCCCCGCCCACGCTGCTGCCGGTGACCTCGCGTACCCGGGAGCCGATCCAGCTCACCCGGGGCGATCTGCAGCAGGCCGCGTCCGAGATGGACACGCCCTGAAGGAGCATCCGCAGGTCAGCAACCGGGACTTCGTTGAGCGGCTGGGACAGATGCAAGCCCTGCTGGCCGACCACGTCACCGACATCCTCGCCCGCCACCAGCCGCCCAGCCTCGACGAGCTGCGCCCCGCCCCCGATCAAGCGGCGGCCCAGCCCTTCGCCGCCCACCTCGTCCACAGCACCGGCATGACCTACCGCTACCCCGACACGGACGGCACCCCGTCGGCCACGGCTACCAGCCCCGCGACCACATGGAGGTCCTCACCCAAGTTGCCCAGTACCTGAAGGAGAAGGGACTCCTCCCGCTGTCCCCCACCCCCAAGCCGCGCACCCGCGCCAAGACGCTCCTGCCCCTGGAACTGCCACACACTCCCGCCTACGAGATCGAAGTCTGGTCCTCCCCGACCGCACCTGGCACGGGCTCCGGGCCGCAGCAGCCGCCAAGCTCAACCTGACACCAGCCACGTCAACCGGCACCACCGCCAGCTTCACTGGGCCGATCCACCTCACCCTCCACCGCCGCGACCCAGGTGGTTTGACCGCCGGCCTGCCCCGCTCCGCAGACCCCGATCCGGCAGTCCGGCGTGCCGCCTACGAAGCCAGCGAGGCCGACCGCGCAACACAGATCGCGGCTACCTTCCCCCGTGTAGCGGAACCCATCGCCTGCATCGTCGAGATGGAAGGAGAATCCTACTTCTCGCGCACACGGCAACGCGACTCCAAGTCGCTCTTCAAGGTCCTTCCCGCCCTGGGACGCAATGTCCAGTGCCTCCGGCCCATCACACCCGCTGCTCCCGACCCCTGCAAGAAGACCGACATCGAACGCGCCGCCGCCGCGCTGCGTGACGCACTCCGACAGGCCGGCCGCCTGGTGGGACGCGCGGCACGACATCTCACCTCAACACTGACCCCTGCAGCCACCGGATGCGGAACGCAAAGCGGAGAGTGCGCACCGCGGTAGTCGGCGAGCACTGCGAACCGCGTGAGCACCACGCGAAGGCGGGTTGCGCGGGGTGCGCACAGCTTCAGTGTGGCGCCGCGCTAGAGGTCCGAAACGCCAGGGTGCGGGTCTGCGCCGCCATGTCCGACCAGCACGTTCGGTTCAACGTGCGCTCCCAGTAGACCTATTAGTGGGGTAACCAAGTACGATGCAATGCAGTGCAACACAAATGGAATGGGGCCGCCCACCGCTCGTGACCGTGACAGGCGACCCCTCCGTCGGCAGGACAGCGGCCCGGCTGCAACCGGGCCGTTTTGCTGCCCCGGATTACCGCACCCCGATGAGGTGCGACAGGTCCAGGACCATGCTCGTCGACTCAATGATCAGCAAGCTGATCATCAGAGCCCTGTCCAACCGGCGGCCAGCGTTCCTCGGCTTCGATCCCTCCGGTTCCTCGATTGGTTCCGGATCGATTTCGTCCTCAGTCGGCATGGCGCCGCTCCCTTCCTCGACGGATGGCCGCCGATCCCCGGCGGCCCAGGGGCGCCCGAGGGGGAGTGGTGCGAGAGAAATCATATGGCCGCCAGAGACCGCAACCGGCCCGCTGGTAGTGTCATATGACAGATCGCCAGGTATCGCCACCCTCGGCCACCATCCGCCACGCACCCGCCGCCAGTAGAACGTACGGCGCAGGCCGAGGCGCCGCTCCTTGGACTGCGCCCACCAGTAGATGAGCTGCTCGATCGACGTGAACCCGAGCTCCTCCCGCAGTTCCGCGATCTGGCTCGTGATGGTCCGCGGGCTCACACCCAGACGCCGCTGCGGGCAGAGTCACGGTTACGTCAGGTCTCGAGGCGCCCATCCTGGTGGGAGTTTGGGCAGACCGAGGAGGGCGTCGATGCCGAGGTGCTCGCGGAGGAGAGCTTTGAGGCCACGGCCGTCGATGAGCTCCATGCGTCCGGTCCGTTGCGCGAACTCGCGGCTGGTGCGTCCGTACCAGGCGGTGGTGACGAGGATGCCTTTGGCGGCGGCTTTGTCGTGCATGACGCCAGCGAGTGCGCGGACGGCTTCGGCGGGCACGGTGTTCTTGGTGCGTTTGGCCTGGATGATGCACAGGCCGCCGACGATGGGTTCTTCGTTGTAGGCGACGGCGTCGACGCCGTCGTCGCGGGAAGCCTGGGTGACCCATGCCTTGAGCCCGATGGCCTCGAACAGCCGGCGGATGAGGTGCTCGAACTCGATCGGGTCGAGAGCGACGAGGTCGGGGCGGCTGTCCAAGCCAGCCACCACGTCGATCTCCGGGGCGAGCTTGTACCGCTCGAGGTCGAAGGTGACCACGGGCCGGACCGGCTCGAGGTCGTATGGGTGCTGGGAAACGATGGCGTTCAGGTGGCGCAGGCACTCCACCGGGTCCAGGGAGGGCTCGTCGAGGACCAGCTCCTCGAAGCCCTCGCGTCCTGCACGGACGCTGACCAGGCAGGGCCGGATGCTCTTCCCGGTGGCGCGGTCCTTGGTGCTGACGTGGGCGTTGACGGCGACGGTGTCGACCAGCGGCGGGGGAGTGGCCGTAAAGACCTCGTCCACACAGCGCAGGACCAGTCGCGCGACCAGTACCCGGTAGGCCTCCTTGACCTCGACCTCCTTGCGAGGGAGGGGCGCGACCTGCGGTGGCGGCCCCGCCTTGTACCGGTACCCGGCCGCAGCCGGGACGACGTTCTGACCCGGCAGGTCAAGCTCCAGCACCAGCTCGCGCGTCTCCGGCGCGAACACCGCCCGCACCGCCCCACCCAGCCCCGCCGGGTACACACTCGTACGCAGCGCATTCTCCACCGCCGCGCACAGCCCCTCAGACCCGCCGTCCACCAGACCCCGCTCCACCGCCGACCGACGCCGATCCAGACCCGCAGTCCTCAGCCGAAGGACCCCTTCCAACTCCCGCACCCGAGCCTGCACCGCTTCGCTCCGCTGCACGGCCTCCTGCTTCAACGCATCCACGGCTTCCTGCCGGACCAGCCGCTCTGCCTCTGCGGCCTTGCGCGCCCGCTCCTTGGCCTGCCGCTCCGCAGCCCTCGCCCGCTCCGCCTGACGCTTGGCCAGATCCCGCTCGATCTGCTGCGCCCGCCGCGCCTGCTCCTCCAACTCCCGCTGCGCCGCACGCTGCGCCGCGGCTTGCTCCTGGGCGCGCTGTCGCTCGAGCCGGGCAGTCTCCCGCTCGGCGGCTTTGGCCTGTCGTTCGTGCTCTTGCTGCTGTCGCTTCAGCTCGGCCGCTTTCGCCTTCTGGGCATCTCGATATGCCTGCATGATCTGGCTGGCCAGCGTCTTCTTGCGTGCCACCACGCCCCCCTGATGCGCCGGTATTTCCCGGCTATGCCCCTGCGCTGACCGCTGCCAAACGGTGCCGACTGCATGATGGCCGGTTCCAGAAGCTCCTCGCCGCGACAACGGCTGCCTATACGTCGAAGGGCGCTGGCCGTGACGAGACCGTGGCGAGCGCAGCCGCGAGATGCCAGTGTCCGCCCCCAGGGCTTTGACCAGGTCATCGACTGAGCGGGTGGAGACCACATGGGCGTAGGCCTCGATGATGACCGCGTACAGGGCCTGGCCGATGTGGCGGCGGCAACTACGCCGACACCGCTACCTGGTCTCACCATGTCCCACGCGGCTGACGTGGGGCGGGTGGCAGCACGAAGGGGGAGCGTGGGGCGCCCGGACGGGCCCCGAGGCGGGATGCTCCGGGCACGGCGCCCGGGCGGCGGTGGGACGGGCTTGCCCGCTGATGACGCTGGGGACGAAGCCGTGTCGGCCGGTGTGGGTCCCGGCCTGCCGGGCGGCGGCTCGCCACCTCTTCCTCCGAGGCGAAAAATGTTACATACCATGCTCGCCTAACTTCCGTGGTTACACGGGCTTTTCGAGGCATGGTGTGCATCTGGCATTACATGTCTCTGGTATCGTCGTGTTACTGATGCTGGTCGAGGAGTGGGCATGCCTGGTGATGGGACGTCAGTTGGGCAGCCCGGTCGGCGTCAGTTGGGGGTTGATGAGGCTCGCAAGGCGCTGCCCGGTCTCGTGGCCGCGGCTGCCGAAGGGCGCGGCACGCGGATCGGCAAGGGTCAGCAGGGTGTCGTCCTGGCCCCGCTCGCGTGGCTGGGGGAGGGGTACCGGCGGCTGCTGCCCGCGTTGGCGTCGGTGCCGGTGACCGCGGCGCGGCCCAAGCTCGGAGAGTTGATCACCGCTGCTGCGACTGGAGCTCCGCAGGTCCTGACGCGGCATGGCGTGCCCGCGGCGGTCCTGATGGTGGAACTCCCGGCCCCGGCCGAGGCCGAACCCGTCGGCCCGTGCGACGCGCCGGGCAGCGGGCAGCAGCCACCGCGACGCCTTTATGGCCCTGGGGATGCGCCCGGTGCAGCACCGGCCCTCCCCGTCTCCTTCGGTCTCGCCTCGATGAGCGCTGCCGCGGCAGGACTCGCCGGCGGACGGCTGGTGGTCATCGCGGGGGCGCCGGGTGCCGGGAGCAGCCTGCTGGCGTCCGCTGCGGCACGAACCACTGCCCTTGAGCAGGGCAGGCCCGTGCTGTATGCCGCATCCGGACTCACCCGCGAAGACGTGACCGCCCGGATGGTCGCCGCGCAGGCAGCCGTCGACTATCAGCAGCTACGCGCCCAGACCCTGCTCCCCGCGCAGCAGGCCGCCACACGCGAGGTATTCGCCCGCCTGTCGCAGGCACCGCTGCACATCGACGACGGAGCCGACCTGAGTGCCGAGGCGATCGCGGACACCGCCCCATACATTGAGAATCTCGCCCTGATCGTCGTCGACCGCCTGCAGCACAGGCACGCACCGCACCTCGCCCTGTCCGGCCCGGCGCTGCCCGAGGCCGCCCGCACCCTGGCGCACCTGGCCGCCCGGCTGCGGGTGCCCGTCCTGGCGGCACTGGACACCGACGACCCCGACGCGGTGGCCGCCCTGGATCCGGACGTCACCCTCGTGCTCACCCGGCGCGGCAGCGAGGCCGAGGTGACCATCACCGAACGCGACTTCGGGACCCTGTCTCGGGTGCGGCTGCGCGCGGACCTGACCCGGGCCCGGTTCACCGAAGCCGCGGCCCCCGCGGTTCCTCCCAGCAC
>NZ_LIQR01000304.1 GCF_001418575.1 Peterkaempfera griseoplana | reverse complement strand
CGACGGCGAGCCCGGCGGCGTAGGCGGCTCCTACGGAGACGGTCTCGGCGACCAGCGGGCGCACCACCGGGACGTCGAGCACATCGGCCAGGAACTGCATGAGCAGGTTGTCGGCCGTCATTCCGCCGTCGACCTTGAGTTCCCTGAGCGGCAGCCGGGTGTCGGCGTTCATCGCGTCGACCACCTCGCGGGTCTGCCAGCCCGTGGCCTCCAGGACCGCCCTGGCGAGGTGCCCCTTGGTGATGTACGAGGTGAGGCCCACGATCACGCCGCGGGCGTCGCTGCGCCAGCGCGGGGCGAAGAGGCCGGAGAAGGCGGGGACGATGTAGCAGCCGCCGTTGTCCTCGACGGTGCGGGCCAGCGTCTCGATCTCCGGTGCGCTGGTGATCAGGCCGAGCTGGTCGCGGAACCACTGGACCAGGGAGCCGGTCACGGCGATCGGCCCCTCCAGGGCGTAGACGGCGGGTTCGTCACCGATCTGGTAGCCGACGGTGGTGATCAGTCCGTGCCGGGACCTGATGAGCTCGGTTCCGGTGTTGAGGACGAGGAAGCTGCCGGTCCCGTAGGTGCACTTGGCCTCACCGGGCGCGAAGCAGGTCTGTCCGAACAGCGCCGCCTGCTGGTCGCCCAGCGCGGCGCCGATCCGCACCCCGGGCAGCACCGTGCGGGCGGTGGCGTAGCAGGCCGCCGAGGGGCGGATCTGCGGCAGCATCGCCTTGGGGATCCCGAACAGCGCCAGCAGTTCGTCGTCCCAGCGAAGGGTGCGGATGTTCATCAGCATGGTGCGGCTGGCGTTGGTGACGTCGGTGATGTGCAGTCCGCCGTCGGGTCCGCCGGTGAGGTTCCAGATCAGCCAGCTCTCCACCGTGCCGAACAGCACGTCCCCGCGCTCCGCGCCCTCCTGCAGACCGGGGACGTGGTCGAAGAGCCAGCGGATGCGGGGTGCGGTGAAGTACGTGCTCAGCGGCACTCCGCAGCGGTCGAGGAAGAACTCCTCCGGGGTGGTGCGGCCCAGCTCCGCCAGCAGTCCGGCGGTCCGGGTGTCCTGCCAGACGACGGCCCTGCCCTGGGGGAGGCCGGTCCTGCGGTCCCAGAGCACGGTGGTCTCGCGCTGGTTGGCTATGCCGACGGCCGCGATCTGCCCGGCGTCGACCCCGGCGCCGCTGAGTGCCTGGGGGACGACCCGCTGGAGGTTGCGCCAGATCTCCAGGGCGTCGTGCTCGACCCAGCCGGGGTGGGGGAAGTACTGCTGGTGCTCCCGCTGGGCGACGGAGACCAGCCGCCCGCTGTGGTCGAACAGGATGCACCGCGTGGACATGGTGCCCTGGTCGACGGACATCACATAGCGTTCAACCATGAGCCGGCCTGCCTTGGATCCGTAGCGTCGGGGAGGGCACGGCGGTCACCAGCGGGCCGCGCCGAGGTCTCGGGAGACAGCCCGCGCCGCGCCGCGGACCATGTCGACCAGCGGTGGATGCGGCCGCCCCTTCGGGTCGCAGATGCGCTCCACGGCTCCCGACACACCGATGGCGCCCACCACCAGGCCGCCGTGTCCGCGGATCGGTGCGGCGATCCCGGCCTCACCCATGACCATTTCCTGGACTTCCGCCGCCCACCCGGCCTCCCGGATCCCGGCCAGCGCGCGGGCCAGTTCCCCGGCGGTGCCGACGGTGTGCCGGGTGTACGTCTCCAGACCGGCCGCCACCACCGGTTCCAGCGGCGTGGCGCCGAAGGCCAGCAGCACCTTGCCCAGGGAGGTGGCGTGCAGCGGCAGCAGTGCTCCGACGTCCAGGGTCTGCAGGGTGTCGTCGGGCCGGAAGACATGGTGGACGATGAGCAGCCGGCCCTCCAGGGGGGTGCCCAGGCGTACCGCCTCCCCGCTGCGGGCGGCGAGCGCGTCGGCCCAGTTGATGGAGCGGGACCGCAGCTCGTTCACGTCCAGGTAGCTGGACCCGAGGTGGAGCAGCGCCGCACCCAGCTGGTACTTCCCGGTGGCCTGGTCCTGCTCCACGAAGTCGACGTGCTGCAGGGTGCGCAGGATGCCGTGGGCGGTGCCCTTCGCCAGGCCCAGCGCCGAGGCCACCTCGCCGAGGCCGAGTCTGCCCGGCCCCCCGGCAAGCAGACGCAGTACCGCGGCCGCCCGTTCGATGGACTGCACCGGGCCGGACATGGGGGGATCGTATCTCCGCCACCGCGCCCTGGGCAGCGGCCAACGGTCCCGGATGGGCAGGGTCCCGGCGTACGCGGCGAGCGCCTGCCCCGGCGTCTCCCGTACGCCCCGGAGGGACCTCGTTCGGCAATGGCGACCGGTATTCGTTGACCCCGGCCCCAGCTGTCCATAACGTCCGTATTCCAGGTGCTACGTCCACCGCTGCACGGCGTACACATCGGCAGACCACCCGGGCGGTCCGCGGCGCGGCACATGCCCGGCACCACTCCCGCCCGGCGTGAAGGAGGAGACATGGCACGACCAAGGGGGCGAACACGCCCCGCCCCACGAGCAGCCCGCGGCACGGGGGAGGCCGTGCCGACCGCGGTCGGCGCCTCCCGGGGGAGAACCGCATGCTGAGCGCCACGGCGATGGATTCGCCCCCGGCTTCGGACCCGGCCGCGGAGACGGTGGAGGTGGTGCAGCACCTCTGCCCGATACCGCACATCCCGGAGGTCGTCTCCGCCGTCCGCCGGCGGGCACGGGGGGTCCTCGCCGCGTGGGCGGTACCCCCGGGGAGGGCGGACGACGCACTGCTGGTGATCTCCGAGCTCACCACCAACGCCGTGGTCCACGCCCTTCCCCCGGCGGTGCTGCGGCTCTCGCTGACCGACCGCGGCGGCCTCCGTACGATCCAGGTCGAGGTCACGGACACCGGGGCCGACCCCCATGCCCACCGGCCGATCGAGGGGCAGCCCCCGGAGGAGTGCGGACGCGGGCTCGGCATCGTCGCCGCGCTGTCCGCGCGGCACGGCATCCGCAGCCTCGGCTGCGCGGTCACCCACTGGGCGGAGCTGCCCGCGGCCTGAGCAGGGTGCGTACGGCGGATCCGAGGTCGGCCGCCGCCACCGGCTCTCCAGCAAGGAGAGCGCACCCGGGACGCCGGCCCCTCACTTCGCCGAGAGTGCCCGCCCCACGGCCTCGTTGACCCGGGCCGACACATCCGGGCTGGCCGAGACCACGACGGCGGCGCCCGCCAGGATCAGGCCCCAGCGCAGATTCTCGGCCCCCGTCTGGTGGTGCCCGAACACGGGCAGTATCGGCAGGACCACCCCGAAGGCGACCAGGACGAAGCCGGGGACCGCCCGGACCAGCCAGGCGCGCGCCCGCCGTCCGGCCGGCTCGGCGACGGGAGCGGCGGCCAGGACCGCCTCCCTCTCCTCGAACACCAGCAGCTCTATGCCGCGCACCAGGTCCGCGACGACCCTGTCCACGTCCGCTGCAGACCGCGCCCGCACGATCTGCGGGATGAGGCTGCGGTAGACGCCGCCGGCGCGGCGTGCCTCCGCCCGCAGCGCACGGCGGTGGGCGAGGTCGCCGGGGTGCGTCCGCCCCGACACGTCGAACGCCTCCACCGCCCGCCAGGAGAGGTCCTCCAGTTCCCGGCACCAGCCGCGCGCGGTCCTCGCCTCCCACCACTTGTGGCGGTTGCGCTTGAGGTCGTCGGCGAGTCTGACCGTGTAGACGATCAACGGGTCGAACTGCCGCCGGTAGCGGTGTGTCCGCCAGGCGGTGACCGCCACCTCCAGCAGCAGCCAGGGCAGGGCGGGCGCGGCTATCACCCCCACGCCGAAGGCGATCCCCCACGCTCCCCCGCCGGCCTGCCATGTGCTCTGCCAGGGACGGGCCGCCACCGCGCGGCCGTCACCGACCGTCTGGGCGACGCCCCACACCACGGCGGCGACGAAGCCGATCCCGAGCAGCCGGGTGCCGAGAACACGGGAGCCGGTGACCACCCGCCTGGTGTACACGGCCATGCACGCCACCGCGGGGAAGTACAGGACGGCCGCGGCCAGCCGGCCCAGCCGGGGGTCAAGATCGCCGCCTCCCACCCGGACGGCGCGCCCCTCGCAGTACAGCGTCAGCATCAGCAGCAGATACATCAGGACGTACCTCGACCAGCGCAGCAGCCCGTGGTCCGACAGGTGGTTCGCGTAGTCGTGGCGGGTGACGGCGGCCCGCACCCTGCGACGCATCCTCGCCGCCCGGTCGGGGGGCTGCACCCGCAGACGGTCGAAGCGGGCCAGGTCCCTGACGACCGCCTGCTCGCAGTGGGCGAGGGCCGAGCGGAACGCCGCCTCCGCGATCCGTTGACGCCGACCCACCCGCCACCCCCGCGTCCATCGGCCTCGGCCCAGGTCGGGCGACGCCGGTCCGGGCGGCCGGGTCGCGATGCCCGCGAGGCAGTGTAGGGCGCGGGCGGCTCCGCGGTCCGGGGAATCCGGCCTGGGCCTGGGGCCCTCGGCCGCGCCCTGTCGTGGGCCGGGTCCTCCGGGGCCGCTGCGGCCGCCGGGCGGGCGCGTCGCCGCCCGGCGCGGCGCAACCGGCGGCGGTGGTCGGGCGAGAGCGCTCAGGGAGGCGGCGGGGCTGCCTTCGGGCCCCTGTCGTACGGGATTCTGGTGGCCTGGTTCACACGCCGAGAGGGCCGCGCGGTGAAGTGGGTCACAGGGGATAGGAGCCCTACGGCGCGGTCTAGTAGCCGAGCGGGTCGAGGACGAACCTCGAATAAACCCACCAAATCAGACATCTCCGCGTTTAAGCTGCGAATGACCGGCCAGCCGACAGAAGGCGCAGGTGGGAGGGGTTTCGGCAGACGGGGCGACGTCTTCGCGCGGTCGAAGATCCCGGTCCGACCACCGATCAGAGCACCCCTCGGCGGCGACCTGAGGCGGCGCCCGAGCTACGGAACACCGTAGTAGCAGAGCTGTTTGCAGGGCTTTGTCCGATTCGTCCATGGTGGGACGAGTCCGACGGCGCCACCAGGTCCTCCCGGTCCCGGCGTCCTCCCCGGCACACCGAACCGAAACGGGTGCCCCGGACGCCGGCCGCTCCCGAGGCCGGGTCGTCCAGTGAGCCGATTGAGGTCTGTTTCTTGAAGCGCATCACCATGCCCCGCCTGCGTACCGCCACCGCCGTGCTCGCGACGGCCGCCGGCATCGCCTCGATGGCAGCCGTCGCCGCTCCCGCCGCCTCGGCCGCCACCGCCTCGGAAGCCTCCAGGAACACCGTGACCGGCTCTGCCTTCGCCGCCACCTCCGGCACCTCCACCGCCGCCACCAAGGCCCTGGCCAAGTCGATGGTCCCCGCCTCCCAGTGGGCCGCCTTCGACCACATCATCAGCCACGAGAGCAGCTGGAACCACCGCGCCGTCAACGCCGCCTCCGGCGCCTACGGCCTGTGCCAGGCCCTCCCCGGCTCCAAGATGGCCTCCGCCGGCTCCGACTGGCGCACCAACCCCGCCACCCAGATCAAGTGGGCCCTGACCTACATGAACGACCGCTACGGCAGCCCCAACGCCGCCTGGAACTTCTGGCAGACCCACCACTGGTACTGAGCCACCCCCACAGCACCACCCAGGCCCCCGAGCACCCACCACGTGCCCGGGGGCCCACCCCTGTCCAGCACCGGAACCCCACCGCAACGGCCCCCACCGCCGGAGGGCAGGCCCGTCGGCCGCGGCCTGCGAGCACTGCGGGACGGGTTGCGGCGGGACGACCGTCAGACCCGCCGGCTGCGCAGGCGGTCCGCCCGGACGGGAGCCGGCGCAGCAGACGTGCGGCGGGGCCCGGTCGGCCGCACCCGGCCGGCCGGGCCCCGCCGCGGGCCGGTCAGCGCAGCGCGTCGCGGAGCCAGTGCCGGATCTCGGGGGTGACGGGATCGGTGATGTCGGTGAAGTCGGGGTGACCGGAGAGGTACTTCGCCACATAGGGGCAGACGGGCACGACACGCTTGCCCGCGTCGCGTACGTCCGTGAGCGCCTGCCGCACCAGCACGGAGGCGAGGCCCTGCCCGGCGTGGGCGTCGTCGATCTCGGTGTGGAAGAAGACGCGCTGCTGCTCGCGGTCGCGGTACTCGGTGAACCCGGCGAGTACGCCGTCCACCAGGATCTCGTAGCGATTCCTCCCGTCCGCGTGCTCGACGACCGGGTCGGCGGTGGGCTTGGTCATGATGGGGCCTTTCAGCATCGGGATCGGGCTCGGGGCAAGAATCGGAATCGCAGGCCGGGGCGGCGGCGCAGCTCAGCGGGCTCGCCCGCGCGGTTTCAGCGGGACCGCGGGGAGCTGCGGAGCGGGCAGCCGGTCACCGTGGTAGCCGTGGACCTCGCCGAACCGGTCCCCGTCCGCCCAGTCTGCGCGGGCCTGCGCGATCTCCTCGGTCGACCGTGCGACGAAGTTCCACCACATCACGATCTGCTCCCCGAACGGGGTGCCCCCGAGCAGGACCAGCAGGGCGGCGTGGTCCGCGGTGTTGGTGATCGTCAGGGTGTCGTGCCCCGGTGCGAGGTAGCCGAGCTCTGCCGGGCGCAGCGGTGTCCCTGCCATGAGCACCTCCCCGCGGTCGACGAGCAGGCCGTGCTCGAAGCCGGTGTCGACGGCGAGCGTGGCCGTGGCGCCGGGAGCGAGGGTGAGTTCGGCGCCGAGCAGGGGCGTGAAGGTGGGAACGGGCGAGGTGTCGCCCGCGAGGGTCCCCAGGAAGACCCTGGCTTCGCCGCCGTCGATCGGGACCGGGCGGGGCGCGTAGTGCTGGAAGGCCGGTGCCGTGTCGCGGTGCCGGTCGGGCAGCGCCACCCACAGCTGCACCCCGTGCAGCACGGTGGTCCGGGGGGTGGAGACCTCCGAGTGGCTGATGCCGTGCCCGCCGGTCATGAGGTTCAGCTCGCCGGGGCGCACCAGGGCATGGCTGCCGATGCTGTCGCGGTGTTCGATCTCGCCGCTGAACAGCCAGCTCACGGTCTGCAGCCCGGTGTGGGGGTGGGGGGCGACGTCCATTCCGCCGGTGGCGGCGACATCGTGCGGCCCGTAGTGGTCGGCGAAGCACCAGGCACCGATCAGGGTCCGGGCCCGCTGCGGCAG
>NZ_LIQR01000303.1 GCF_001418575.1 Peterkaempfera griseoplana | reverse complement strand
GCTCCCGACGTGCTCGAACCCGCCTGGCGCTTCCTCGAGGAGACGGGACTGGGGCCGCTGGACCGGGTCGTCCTCGGGGTGCCCGCGCCCTTCCAGCGGGGTGTCGGCCTGCCGGGCGGCAGGCCGACACCCCGCTGGAAGGGCGCGGGCACCCCGAGGACGACCCGGTCCAGCGGCCCCAGTCCCGTCTCCTCGAGGAAGCGCCAGGCGGGTTCGAGCACGTCGGGAGCCGACCCGTCACCGGTGACCGCCATGTCGCCGCGGGCCAGCACCGTGCCGCCGTAGGTCGCGACCGCGGCCTGCAGCCGGCCGTGCGCCCAGACGACCGCGCCGACGGTGCGCGGGGCCCCGGCCGGGACCAGGAGCATCGCGGGCCGGCCGGTCCTGGGTCCGGTGGAGGCTGCGGGCCGCTCGGCCAGTGCGCCCGCCCTCAGCAGACCTGCGACGGCCGTGGTCACCGTGCCCAGCGGCAGGCCGAGTTCGGCGGCGAGGCCGGCGCGGGTGGTGCCGTCGCTCGTCTCGACCGCTCTGCGCACCCGCTCCGTCGCGTCCACGCCTGCCTCCTGGGGGTTTTCCTCGTTCCGCGAGAAGTCGGCGGTCCTGAAATCCCTGCTGCGCAGCGGATTGACCGTCTATATGCTGCGCGGGCAGCCGGAGCCACGGCTCAGGTTCCCATGATTTCGGGAGAATAGATGTCCGTTCCGAGCACCGCAAGCGCCGGCAGCCCGCCGGTCCGGCCCCGGCGGGACTCACCGTTCACCGCGCTCTCCCACCGGCCGTTCCGATGGTGGTTCCTGAGCCAGATCACCTCGGCCTCCGGCGGGATGACCCAGGCGGTCGCCACCTCCTGGCTGGTGCTGCAGATGACCGGCAGCGCCCTGGACCTCGGTGTGCTCTCCGCCGCGACCGTGCTCCCCAGCCTGCTCATCGGCGCCTGGTGCGGCGCTCTGGTGGACCGGCTTGACCGGCGCCGGGTGCTGATCGCGACCCAGAGCGTACTGACGGCCCTGGGCCTCGCGCTGTACGCGTTGATCGCGGCGCACCTTGCGGCGTACTGGTCGATCCTGGTGCTCTCCGCGGGCAGCGGCCTGGTCCTCGCCCTGGACGGACCCGCGCGGCAGGTCTATGTGCTCGACCTGGTCGGACGCCGACGGCTGGCCAGCGCCGTCAGCCTGTACGAGGTCATCCTCAACACCTCCCGGGTCCTCGGCCCGGCACTGGGCGGCACGGTGCTGGTGCTCTTCGGAGCGGCCGCCTGCGTCCTGGTCAACGCGCTCTCCTTCCTCGCCCCCCTCGCCGTGCTGCTCCTCCAGCGTCCCGCGGCGGCCACCGCCGACCAGCGCCCCGACGCGCCGGTCGTCCGGCGCGGTGCGGCGCGCGCCGGACTGCGCTACGCCTGGTCCGTTCCGGCGATCCGCTCCTGCCTGCTGATCGCCGCGGCCTCCGGCATCCTGTTCAACTCCGGCCTGCTGTTCCCGCTGATGGCGGATCGTGCCTTCCATCTCGGCGGAGGCGGCTATGCGGCGCTGGTGTGCGTCTTCGGCGTCGGCGCGCTGCCCGGTGCCCTGCTCGCGGCACGCGGCGGCGAACCCACGGGCCGTCAGGTGGCCGCCCTCGCAGGCCTCACGGGCCTCTGCACCACCGCCACCGCCTACGCACCCCACCCCGCTCTGCTCTACCTCGGCATGGCGGCGGTCGGCTTCAGCTCGATCTGGATGGTCGCCCGCGCCAACACCTTCGTCCAGCTGCAGGCCGCACCGGGACTGCGCGGCCGGGTCATGGGCGCATGGACCATGGCGCTGCCGGGCGCGAGCCCGATCACGGCCCTCGCCGTCGGCGCCCTGGCGGGAGCCGCCGGCCCCCGTGTCGCATTCGCCTGCGCCGGTCTGCTGCTGCTGGCCATCGTCACCGGTTCCTGGCGCACGCTCGCGGCGACCCCAGCGGACCACCGACCCGACAGCGGCCCGTACGACTCCCCGCCCGTGGACGATCCGGCTCCCGACACCCAGCAGGCCTGAGGTGTCCGGCTCAGCCGCAGACCCGACCGTGCGGCCGGGATCGCGCTGGCCGGGACGAGCCTGCGGCTGAGCCCCCGCGGGCCCGACGGACCAGGGCGTGCCCCGCCCGGCCGGGCAGGGCACCGTCCGCCCGGCTGCCCGTGGCGTCCCGGCACCGCGCCCCGCAGCCGCGCGGGAGACGCAGGTCACACCCCTGCCGGTGTCACAGGTCGCCGGGCTGCCCTGTCCTCGCTGTGCAACGGCCATCACGGCAGAGGAGACAGCATGAAGAACATCCTGGTCATCGGCGGAGGCTTCGCCGGGGTGTGGAGCGCGGCAGGAGCTGCGCGAGCCGCACGTGAGGCGGGCGAGGCGGGTGCGGAAATCCAGGTCACCCTGGTCAGCGGGGGAGACGACCTGGTCGTCCGCCCCCGCCTCTACGAGGAGGACCCGCAGAGCATGCGCGTGCCGCTGGACCGGGTCCTCGGCCCCATCGGGGTGCGCCGGATCGCGGCGACGGTGACCGGCATCGACACCGGGGCCCGTGCCGTACGTGCCGTCGGGCGCAACGGCGAGGAGACGACCCTGCCGTACGACAAGCTGGTGCTGGCCTCCGGCAGCGAGCTGGTGCGCCCCGGCTTCCCCGGCGCCGAGCACGTCTTCGACATCGACACCCTGCCCGCCGCGGCGGCCCTCGACCACCATCTGCGGCGACTGCCCGGGCGCGCAGCCTCCGCCGGCCGGTACACGGCCGTCGTGGTGGGCGCCGGGTTCACCGGTGTGGAGGCGGCCACCGCGCTGGGCGAGCGGCTGCGGGCCACCGCCGAGGAGCACGGCGCGGGCGAGGAGGTACGGGTCGTCCTGGTCGACCGCGCCGACGTCCTCGGGCCGGAGCTCGGCCCCGGGCCCCGTCCGCAGATCGACGGCGCGGTCGACGAGCTGAAGATCGAGCGGCGTCTGGGGCGTACGGTCTCCTCGGCGACCGCCGGGGACGTCACCCTCTCGGACGGCGAGGTGATCCCCGCGGCCACCGTGGTGTGGACGGCCGGTATGGTCGCCAGCTCCCTGACGGCACAGATCCCCGGCGAACGCGACCGGTTGGGCCGCCTGAGCGTGGACGCGCGCCTGCGGGTGACGGGAGTGCCCGACGTCTACGCCGCCGGTGACACCGCCGTCGCCCGCGCGGAGGAGGGGCACCTGACGACGCAGAGCTGCCAGCACGCCCTGCCCATGGGGAAGTTCGCCGGCCACAATGTGGTCGCCGACCTGCTGGGAGCCGAGGCCCTGCCCTTCACCCCCGACCCCTACAGCACCTGCCTGGACCTGGGTCCGGCCGGCGCCGTGGTCACCCAGGGCTGGGAGCGCACGGTCGTGATGACCGGCGAGGACGCCAAGACCCTCAAGCGGGACATCAACACGCTCTGGATCTACCCGCCGGTCGACGACGCCGAGCAGATCCTCGCTCAGGCGGGCCGCTTCTCCAACCTCTGACCGCGCCGGCGGCTGCGGAGTCCGTACGGCGCCCCCGGCGGCGACGGTCGGCGCAGGCCACGGCCGGGGGCGTGGACGGGCGGCGCGGACGGGAGACGCCTGCCGTGTCGTCACCGGCGCGGCAGGCGGCCGGGACCGCGGGGCGGGCATCGTGGAGGGCGACGGTGCGGCGACACCGGCACCGCCCGGATCCCGGGCCCTCCACTGCTCCTGCCGCATACTGCAGACGCATTGCCGGCCCGGGACACCGGCGATGGGAACTCTCGACCAGCAAGGATGACGAACAATGCCGCCGATGAACGATCCGGCGAACGACGCCGAGGGCCTCGACGAAGCAGAGGCCGTTTTCCTCGGGGTCCGCGGTCGTATGTTCGGAATCGCCTACCGAATGCTGGGAAGCGTCGCCGAGGCGGAGGACGTCCTCCAGGAGGTCTGGATCCGCTGGCAGACGTACGACCGGTCCACGGTGCAGAACGCGCAGGCGTTTCTTGCGACGACCACGACCAGGCTCGCGATCAACGTCCTGAAATCCGCGAGAGTGCGTCGTGAGACCTATGTCGGCCCATGGCTGCCGGAGCCCGTCGACACCAGCGGCGACCCGGCGCTGGGCGCCGAACGCGGGGAGGCGCTGGAGATCGCAGTGCTGATGCTGCTGGAGAAACTCACCCCCACCGAACGGGCGGCCTATGTGCTCAGGGAGGCGTTCGACTACTCCTACGAGCAGATCGCGGAAATCATCGGCCTCACGAATGCGAACGTACGCCAACTGGCGAGCCGGGCACGGAAACACCTGGCCGCGCAGAAGCGTGCGAGCGTCGAGGCCGCCGAGCACCAGCGGTTCCTGACCGCCTTTGTGGCCGCCGCGCAGACGGGCGATGTGACCGTACTGGAGGCGCTCTTCGCCGACGATGTCGTCTCCTACTCCGACGGCGGCGGGGCCGTGCGGGCGTCCAAGTTCCCCGTGGTGGGCCGTCACCGGGTCGCCAAGTACGTGCACGGGTTCGCTGACCGCTTCTGGGTGGGCGTCACCGTGGAGCCGGTGGAGGCCAACGGCCGCGCCGCTGTGCGGTTGTCCCGCGACGGTGAGGTGTTCGCCGTGGTCACGGTCGGTGTCAGCGCGGACGGTATCGACCGGGTGATGTGGGTGATGAACCCGTCGAAGCTCACCGCCATGGCGGCCTGAACATCCGGCCTGAGCGGCCCGCGTGTGAAGCCCGGGTGTGAAGCCGGGCGCCCGGGCCTGAGTCCCGTGTTCCGGAGGCGTGCGCGACCCGGTGCGACACGGCACCCGGTCGCGCATCGCCCCGCGCCGCAGAAAGGATCCAGCGATGAGGAGAACCAGGACCATGCGTGACTCCCGCCCCCGGATCGGGCTGCTGCTGTTCCGCACGGTGCTCTCGCGTTGCCGCCGGAAGAGGCCGGCGTGACCACCGGCCGGGTCCCGCGGCTGTACCGGGGGTTCCTCTCCTCCGTCCGTCGCCGGTTCCGCGACCGCGGTGGCCGCGGGAGAGCGGCCGAGCACCTTCACACCCGTACAGCCGCCGACTTCCGGGCAGCCTGCGAGAACGGCGACCTCGCCGGTCTCGTCTGCCTGCTCGACCCGGACGCCACCGTGCTCAGCGATGACGGCGGCAGGTTCCGGGCTCCCCGGGGCCAGGTCCGCGGTGCGGAGCGCACGGCCCGGTTCCTGATCGGTGTGCTGGCGCAGTTCCCGCGACGGGAAGCCCTGCTCGGGTCCGTGAACGGCAGGACCGGCCTGCTCCTCCGCCAGGGCGGCACGGTGGTCGGGGTCGTCAGCTTCGACGTACGGTCCGGGCGGATCACCGAGGTGTGGCTGATGCTCAACCCCGACAAGCTCCGCAGCTGGAACCGCAGCTGACCGCTGCGCTCCCGCGTGCGGTCCACAGGCGACGGTCCGACCATGGAGGTGGGGCCGGCCGTCGGATCCGGCGCTCCGCAGGCCGCAGGCCCATGGCGATGCGGCGGTACCGGACGTCGTCCGCAAAGAATTCTCTGTTCGAGAGGAAATGGGAACACCATGAAGTTCGCAGTCATCGGGGGCACCGGACTGATCGGCTCACAGGTCGTCAGCAAGCTGAGGGCAGCCGGTCACGAGGCCGTGCCGCACTCCAAGTCCACCGGGGTCGACGTGGTCGGGGGAAGCGGGGTGGAGGAGGCGGTGGCCGGTGCGGACGTCGTCGTGAACCTCACCAATTCCCCCACCTTCGACGACGCCTCCGCTGAGTTCTTCCGCGCGTCGATGGACAACCTGCTGGCCGCCGGCCACAAGGCAGGCGTACGCCATATGGTCATCCTGTCCATCGTCGGCGCCGACCAGGTGCCCGAGCTCGACTACTACCGGGCCAAGGTCCTGCAGGAGAGGCTCCTGGAGGACGGCCCGATCCCTTACTCCATCGTCCGGGCCACCCAGTTCATGGAGTTCGTCGAGCCGACCATGTCCTGGACCACCGACGGCGACACCGTCCACCTGCCCGGTACCTCGATCCAGCCGATCGCCGCCGCCGACGTCGCCGACGCCGTCGTGGAGGTGGCCGTCGGCGAACCGCTCCTGGGGATCCGCAACGTCGCCGGCCCCGACGTCTACACCCTCGACGAACTCGGCAGGATCACCCTGGAGGCGCGGCCCGACGGGCGCTCCGTCGTCCGGGACGAGAACGCCGGACTGTTCGCCGCGGTCCGGGGGGACGTCCTCACGGCCAAGGAGGACGCCCATATCGCCCCCACCCACTACGCCGACTGGCTCGCGTAGTACGGCCCGGCCCTGCCTCCCGAGCCGGCGCGCCCGGTCCCGACCGGGACCGGGCGCGCCGAACGGGAGGTGCGCGGCGGTGCTGGGGACGTCCCCGGCACCGCCGCGCACCTCACCCTCCGGCTCCGGCACCCGCGTCCCCGGCTGGCGACTGCCGCGCGCGGCCCACGAGAGGGCATCCATGCCCCGTCCTGAGCCGCCCGGCTCGCCGGCGCGCGGGTGGAACAGACGGGTCCGTGCGGGCCGCGGCGGGTCACGACCCCCAGCCGGGTGTGAACGAGACCGCCGCCCAGACGGCGCAGCCGCCGTCCGTCCGCAGCCACCCCCACTCGCGGGCGGAGCCGGTGGCCAGCGCCAGCCCGCGGCCGTGCTCACTCGTCACACCGGGCCGGCGCATCCGCGGCACCGACGCCGCACCGCCCTGGTCGGCGACCTCGACGAAGAGCAGGTCCCCCGAACTCCACAGGCGGCAGGTGATCCAGGTGCTGACCGAGTGCCGGATCGCATTGGCGAGGAATTCGGAGGCGATGAGCAGCAGCGCATGGCGCGATTCGCGGTCGCAGACCTGCCGGGCGTCCAGCCACGCCCGTACCAGCCTGCGGCAGACCGGAACCCCCTTCTCCAGCGGCGGCAGCCGGAAGGCCACCCGGTGCGCCGACTGCCACCAGCGCGACGGGAGCGGGACGGAGTCGGCCGCGGTCCAGGTGTGGATCTGGCGGGCGGTGAGTGTCAGCTGCGCCCAGCCGGATGTGGTCGGCATGATGGCCACCTCATTTCTGGATGCGTCCGGAGGCCGGGGCCTGAGCCGGGGCCGGCGGCAACCGCGCGGTACCGGGGCCGCTCATCGGCCTGACCGGTCGCCTTCCGTGTCGCCGCAGGCAGGACGCCGCGGATCACCGCGATGGCTGTGGAATCGAGCCTGCGAACACTAGGACCGGGTCACTGCCGCATCTGTGACGACCCGGACGAGGGCGAGCGCACCTTCGTCGAGCCGGACCCTACGGCGTCCCGTACCGCGGCGCCGGGCGGCCTGGGGAACGCCGAAGCGCCGGGCGCTGCGGTTGGGAGGGGGCTCGGCCCGGCTCCCCCGCATCCGGGGCGAAGCTGGGGCCGAGAGCGCTTGCGGAGCCCCGTCGGGCCTCAGCCGGTGGCCCACCGCTTGATCTCCTGGGCCACCTGGCGGACGTCCAGGCCGTCGCGGGCGATGCGGCCGGCGAGGTCCGCGGCCTGCTTGGGATGCACGGTGACGATGACGCCGGAGACCGCCAGGTAGGAGGCGGCCGCGACGGCGCCGAACAGTTCGTTGGCGTACTCCAGGGCCGGGACCCGGATGAGCTGGTGCATGAGGGCGGCCGCCCGGTGGTGGGGCTCGGCGTAGACCAGCACGTCCATGACCGCGTCCGCGTGCCGGGCCACGGCGGCCTGCAGCGAGCCGAAGTCCCGGACGTCGGGGTCGCCGGGGATGTGCTGGTGGGCGAGGTCGAGCAGCCAGGCGCGGTCGATCCGGACGATCACGCGGCGGCCTCGTCCTGCCTGGCCTTGGCCGGGTAGGGGCCGAAGGCCTCGGCGAAGGCGGGGGCCCAGGCGTCGGTGAAGTGCGCGCCGGCGGTCAGGAAGCGGTGCCGGAGGTCGTTGGACTCGTCGGCGACGACCTGGCGGGCGTACTCGGGGACGGTCAGCCCGGCAGCCTCGGCGCGGGCCTCGATCCCCGCGAAGGTGTCGTCGTCGACCCGGATGTTGATCTGCTTCATGAAGGGAGCGTAGCGCCCCGTTCGCTGCGCTACAACGCGATCTGCCAAGCCGGTCCGCCGAACCTGCCAGGCGGCCGTCGGGCAGATGTGCGCGGCAGCGAGGTCGGCGGCGGACGGCCCGACGTGACGGCCCCGGACCGCTCATGGTCCTGGGCCGATCACCCCGCCCGGGGACCCCGGGCCCACGGCTGAGAGGTCAGACCTTGACGACGGTGCTCTCGACACCCGCGAACCCCTTGGTCCACCAGTGCCCGTAGCGCCCGTAGACGGCCGGATCGCGGGCGGCGAGCAGGGCCGACAGCCTCTCGGCCTCCTCCGTCAGCCCCTGCCAGTCGGCCCTGCCGAGCCTGTGGAAGGAGGTCAGCTCCAGTCCGCCGCCGACCGCGCGCCACACCCCGGCGACCTGCCCGTCGACCAGCAGACAGGGCAGCACGTCGCCATTGCGCCGGACGACCAGCGGCCGGTACGCCTCGGGCACGATCCGGCCGGCGCCGGTGTGGGCCAGCAGCGTGCTGTCCCACATCGGCAGCAGTCGCGGCGGCGCCGGGGTGTCCTCGGCGGGTACAGCGGCGTCCGCCAGGTCGAACAGTGCGGTGCGGCCGGGACCTGGTACCGGGACCACCCGGTCGCCGAGGCCGTGCAGCGCCCGGGTGATCACGGAGTGCGTCAGCAGCGTGAACCGGGCGAAGTCCCGGACCGACGCGGGCCCGAACGCCCCCAGATACGCGACCAGCAGCCGTTGCACCCCGGCGTCCGCTTCCGGTATCGGGGATCCGGGAGCCGAGGGGGAGGCGAGATAGGCGTTCGGCTGCTTGAACGACCACGGACCGCCGGTCGGGGCATGGTGCACCGGCGCGAAGGTGCGCAGCGCCCACCACACGCGGCGGGCGTGCTCGCCGAACCGCCCCGTGACCTCGCGCTCCACCTCGGCGCCGGTGCGCGGCCTCGCCAGGAACCCGGCAAGCTCCGGAAGCAGGGCGTCGGCGTCGCCGGGGGTCAGCTCCGTGGCGGTGAAGCGGCGGTCGTACAGCCGTGTCGCCCGCAGACTGCTCTGCATGGCGGCGTGGTAGGGGGCGTAGTCCTCGGCGTGCACGGCATGCAGGGTGATCCGCATCAGTGTCGCCTTCACTATCCGGCGTTCCCTGAAGGCCGCGTCGAGGTCCCCGGGCGCGAAGTCCTGCACACGGTTCCACAGCGCCAGGTACGGCGACGCCGGCGTCTGCGCCTGCAGGGCACAGACACGGCGGACCGCCTCCGCGACGTCGAGGCGCCGGCGCTCGAGCAGCAACTGGCGGTCCAGGGTGGCCAGGGTGAGCTGTCGCTCGGTGAGACTCATGGCGGGAGTATGCAGCTCGGGTCTGACAACGGCGTCGGCCGAAGGTCGCCCCGCTGATCCTGACGTGACGTCAGGTCAGGTCTGCCGCCCGGTCGCAGGTCCCGCGAGTTCCGTTCGTCCGCGGTGAGCAAGGGCGCCGGCCCTTCCGGAAACGGATCGCGGTACCGGGCGAAGCGGCAGGTCCGTCGCCTGCGCCGGACCTCTGGCCGCCGCAGGGAGCGGCGCGTACGGTGGGCCGACGCGACGGACCACGTCGCACCGCGGGTTGCCGGTGCCCGGCGCGGGGCGTCGGCGACGAGCGGTCGCCGGGCACGAAGAGGACGGTCATGGCCATCAGTCCGGACAGGATGCAGGCAGCGGCGCCGGGGCTGGTGAGCCTGTACAAGAGGGCACGGGTCTCGCTGGAGAAGGCCGGCGTCGAGGGGGAGCGCGCCGCGGTCTATCTGGTGCTGGACCGGTCGGGCAGCATGCGGCGGCACTACCGGGAAGGGGCGGTGCAGCGGCTGGCGGAGCAGGTGCTGGGGCTGGCGGCCAACCTGGACGACGACGGGGTCGTGCCGGTGGTGTTCTTCTCCACCGGGGTCGACGGTGTCGCGGAGATCGCACTGGAGGCGTACGAGGGCCGCGTGAACGCACTCCATGAGAGCTGCGGCCCCATGGGCCGGACCAACTACCACCTGGCGATGCAGGCGGTGCTCGACCACTACGAGGCGTCCGGATCGGACCAGCCCGCCCTGGTGGTGTTCCAGACGGACGGCGGACCGTCGTCGCGGTCGGCGGCGGAGCGGCTGCTCTGTTCGGCGGCGCGGCTGCCGGTGTTCTGGCAGTTCGTCGGCTTCGGGGACCCGGACGGCAAGGAGTTCGACTTCCTGCGCAAGCTGGACGAGCTGCCGGTGCCGGGCCGGCGTGTCGTGGACAACGCAGGGTTCTACGCGGCGGGTGCGGAGCCGGGGACGAGGTCCGACGCCGCGCTGTACGACGCGCTGATGGGGGAGTTCCCGCAGTGGCTGGCGGCCGCGCGGGCGGCGGGAGTCATCCGGGGCTGACGGGCCCTGGGCGTCCGGCGACGGAGGGGTCCGGCGGCGGAGGGGTCCGGCGGCGGAGGCGTCCGGTGTGCGCTGACCGGACGCCGGGCCGGCCCCCGTCAGCAGGTCGCGTGGCACGCCGTCCGCCGGGCCCCCGGTGTCGGCATACGCCTTCCTGCGGGCGCGCGGCGCCCCGCGGTGCACTGCCCGTTCCCCGGAACGGCGGCGGACCCCCGGGACACCGGGCCGGTCCGCGGGCGCAGGTCAGGCTGCGAGACGGTGCGCGAGGTCCAGCAGCTCGGCAAGACGCAGCACCCGGTTGCCGGAACCCGGCAGCGGGACATGAAGCGGCTCGGTCCAGCGCACCGGAATCGCGTCCAGGCCGTAGCAGGCACCGGCGAGGCCACCGGTGACCGCCGCGACGGTGTCGGTGTCGCCGCCGAGGTCGACCGCGGCGCGCACCGCTTCCTCGTAACCGCCGGTGGTGCGCAGTGCCCAGACGGCGGAGCCCAGGCACGGCCACACGGCACCGTTGAACTCGGTGGCCAGGCCGGGGTGCCAGTCCGGGGCGAGCACCACGGCGTACCGGTCCCGGTGCCCCGGGTGGACCAGGTCCAGGATCTCCGGGAGCGCGGCAAGGGGGTCGGCGCCGTGGAGTGCGCGGCGCACGAGTTCGTGGAAGACAGCCGTGCCCTCCCACGCCGCCGGGTCGCCGTGGGTGAGGGCGGCGATGCGGCGTGCCGCGTCCATGGTGGTGTGCGGTCCGGTGCGGGCGAACCGTACCGCTGCCGTGGACGCACGCATCAGCGAGCCGTTGCCTGCCGCCCGCACGGTGGTCCGGAAGTGGGCGGCGGCGGCCAGGTCCCACGGCATGCCGTTGGTCAGCACGTCCTCGGTCTGCAGCCCGATGTCCTTGGGCTCGGCCGCGGCCCACCGCTGGAAGCGGGCGAAGACGTCCGGCAGGTCCAGCCGGCCCCGCTCGACGAGGGACTCCGCGACAAGGACCGCCATCTGCGTGTCGTCCGTCGCCTCCCCGGGATCCCAGCCCCCGCCTCCGCACATCTCGCCGCCGGCCTCGCACACCGGGAAGCGGGCGGAGAACGCCCCCGCGGGCCCGAACTCGAACGGGGCACCCAGCGCATCGCCCACCGCCGAGCCGACGATCGCGCCGGCGGCCCGCTCGCTCCACGTCGCCGTCGCCGTCACTGTCGCCGTCGCCATCACCGGGGCAGGCTATCGAGGACCGCCCGGCCGCCCCGCCCCCGGCTGCGCACGGCCCCCGTGGCCGCATCCGCTGCGGTGCCGGGGACGGGCCCGCGGGTCGTTGCGTACGATCGTCCGTATGCCTCCGCAGCCCGGCGGCGGCGACACCACGACGTTGGGCGCGCGCACGGCGGCGGGCGGCCCCCGGCCGTTCGGCCGCCCGGAGCCCGCCGAGGCCGGTTCGGCCGCCCCGACGTGGTGGGGGTCCAGCAACGTCCGGGCCCGCAGCCGTCCCGACGTCCACCCTCCACGGAGCTTCCCCACATGCCGTCCGCGCCCGCCGCACCTGTAGCCGCACCCTCGCCGCACGACGTCCGAGGCGGCGTCCGGGGCACCTACATCGCCTTCATCGGCTGCGGTTTCGCCTTCGCCGGCTGGGCCTCCCGCATTCCGCAGGTCCGCGACCACCTGAACCTGTCGCCGGCCCAGCTCGGCCTGGTGCTGCTGGCCATCGCGGCGGGCTCCCTCGTCGCCCTCCCGCTCGCCGGACCGGTCGTCCACCGCCTGGGCTCCAGGCGCACCGTCGCGGTGATGGCGGTGGTGCTCACCGCGGGCCTGGCGACCATCGCCCTGGGGTACCTGGGAGGCCTGGTCCCCATGGTGGCCGGACTTTTTCTGCTGGGTTTCGCCAGCGGCGCCTGGGATGTGGCGATGAACGTCCAGGGGGCGTTGGTCGAGCGTCACCTCGGGCGGTCCATCATGTCCCGGTTCCACGCCGGCTACAGCCTCGGCACCGTCGCGGGAGCCCTCATCGGCGCGGCCATGGTGGCCCTGCATGTGCCGGTCACCGTCCACCTGCTCGTCGTCGCGGCCGTCGTCGGCCTCGTCGTCCCCTGGGGAGCCCGCAGCTTCGTGCACGACGCGGCCGGGGTGGAGGAACACCCGGAGGAGACCGGACGGCGCAGCGCGCTCGCCGCCTGGCGGGAGCCCCGTACGCTGCTGATCGGCGTCTTCGTCCTCGCCTTCGCGTTCGCCGAGGGCACCGGCAACGACTGGGTCGGCGTCGCCGCGATCGACGGCTACGGCGTGCCGGCCGCCGTCGGCACCCTCGCGTTCGCCGTGTTCCTCTCGGCGATGACCCTCGGGCGCTGGTTCGGACCCGGGCTGCTCGACCGGTACGGCCGGGTGTCCGTGGTCCGCGCCCTGGCCGTGCTCGGCATCGCCGGCACGCTGCTCTTCGTCTTCGCACCCGTGACGCCCCTCGCGTTCGCCGGCGCCGTCCTGTGGGGCGTGGGCGCCTCCCTCGGGTTCCCCGTCGGCATGAGCGCCGGCGCCGACGAGCCCCGGTACGCAGCCGGCCGCGTCAGCGTCATCGCCTCCATCGGCTACTGCGCCTTCCTCGCGGGCCCGCCCTCGGTCGGCTTCCTCGCCGACCACCTCACGGTGCTGCGGGCCGTCGTCGCGGTCGCGGTACTCCTCGGCGTCGCCGCACTGGTCAGCGCGGTCGTCAGGCCGCCGAACGGCGGCGTCCCGGCGGCGGGGACGGAGCAGCCCGCCGCCACCGGCCACCGGACCGGACCGCAGGACCTCCCGGGCGACCCGGCGGACCGGCCCGGCGCCACCCGGCCGCGCGCCTGACCGCGCACGACCCGGTGGCGGCTCAGAGCCAGTCGCGGCGCTTGAAGACGAGATAGAGGACCAGGCAGACCAGTCCCATGAGCCCCAGGGCGAACGGGTAGCCGAACACCCACCTCAGCTCGGGCATGTCGTGGAAGTTCATGCCGTAGACGGTGCCGATCAGGGTGGGGGCGAAGAGGATGGCGGCCCAGGCGGAGATCTTCTTGATCTCGTCGTTCTGGGCGTGGCCGCCCTTGGCGAGCTGCTTCATCTCCTCGTTCTGCGCCTGGGAGACCAGGGTGGCGTTCACGGTGAGGATGTTCTGCAGCATCTGCCGGAAGCCGTCGACCCGCTCGGCGGCGGTGGTGGCGTGGTCGGCGACGTCGCGCAGATAGCGCTGGAGCTCCTCGTCGGTGCCGTACTTGGTGAAGCCGGCCTGCAGATTGGCCATGATGTCCAGCAGCGGACCGGTGGAGCGCTGGAACTCGATGACCTCGCGGGACAGCTCGTAGATGCGCCGCGACACATTGGGATCCCCGCCGAACACCTCCGTCTCGATCTCGTCGATGTCGTTCTGCAGCCCGGCGATCACCGGCGCGTAGCCGTCGACCACGGCGTCCAGCACGGCGTACAGCACCGCCTCGGGGCCCAGGGCGAGCAGCTCCGGATCGCCCTCCAGCCGGCGGCGCACCACGGACAGGTCGGGTGCCTGCGAGTGGCGGACGGTGAGGACGAAGTCCGGGCCGACGAACAGGTGGAGTTCGCCGAAGTCGACCTCCTCGACGTCGTCCAGGTAGCGGGCGGGGCGCAGGACGACGAAGAGCGTGTCGCCGTAGCGTTCGAGCTTGGGGCGCTGGTGGGCGACGATGGCGTCCTCCACCGCCAGCTCGTGCAGATGGAACCGCTCGGCCGCCTCCAGCAGCTGCGCCTCGGCGGGACGGAGCAGCCCGATCCAGGCCATGGTGCCGGGCTCTCCGGGCAGCTGCCGGTAGATCTCCTCCAGGCTCCGGGACGCCGCGATCCGGCGGCCGTCGCGGTAGACGGCCGCGTCCACCACTGAGCCCTCCAGTGCGACGACCTCCGGCTCGGCCTCCAGCCTGGGGTCCATCGAGTGCTCGGGGGCGGGAAGCGCCCCACCGGTGGCCGACCCGCCCGGACGGGAGAACGGGCGCCAGCGACCACGGGCGGGGGGCGTGCGCCGGTCGGCCATGGCAGAAACCTCCACGGGTCAGCATCCGCCCCGGGCATCGGTGGCACAACCGCAGAGCCGGGCGCCGGGCGGTGCGGCACGGCGCCTGCCCGTATCCCGCTCGCCGGGCCACCTCGCTCCGCAGGGGCGGGCACTTGGTGGTCACCGGCGCGGGGAGGGGTTCGGTCTCAGGTGCCGCAGCGCCGCTGCTCGCCGCTCATTCCAGCGGCATCGGCAGAGCGGGTTCGTCTCCGGAGGCGATCCGTCCGGCGACCCTGTTGAGTGCCCGCAGCACCGTGAACTCCTGGGCCAGCTCGCATTCCAGCGGCCGATCCCAGCGGATCAGGGTGAACTGCCCACAGGTCTCGACGCAAAACGAGTACCGGACCCATCGTCCGTCCCAGTCGACCTGCAACTCGAAGCCGTCCGGTGTGAGCGGGGCCAACCCGGTCAGTACTGCCGTCAAGGTGGGAACACCGCGTCCAGGGCCTGATCCTTGATGATGCCGGTCAGGGCGACTGTACAGCCGCTGTCCTCCCCGGGTCAGGGATCTTCAGGGGCCGGGACGCCCCTCGGCGCCGTCCGCTGCGCCGCGACCCGTGAACCGCGTCGAAGGGCGGCTCCGTCCACGGCGGCGCCAGGCCGGCGCGGTCGCCGTCCGCCAGGTCAGGAGGCCCGTCGGGCAAGGCTGTCACGCAGCCGTGTGAGCCGGTCGATCTCGGCGTCGATCGCGGCGAGCCGGTGGGCGACCACCTCGCCGAAGGCGCCCGGCCGGCCGCCGGAACCGCACCGCGGCGGCGGGTGCTCAGTGAGCAGATGGAGGCGGTCGGCGCGGGTGCGCAGATCCTCGACGGTGAGCCCGAGGGCCAGCAGTTCCCGGATGACGCGGACCCTGGCGACCTCGCCGGGCCCGTAGTCGCGCTGGCCTGCGGCGGTGCGGGCGGGCGGGGGCAGCAGTCCGCGCTGCTCGTAGAACCGCAGCGCTCTGGGCGTGGTACCCGCTGCCGCCGCCGCTTCACCGATCCGCATACGCCCCGCCCTCGCCCAGTTCCCGCCGGTACGCGCCCGACGAGCCGCCACGCACCGGCGACCGCGGTCGCCGGTGCGGCCCCGCTACAGCTCCACCGTGACGGCTCCGAAGTGTCGTCCGCCGATCAGCTCCGGCAACGCCCGGGGCGCGCGGTCGATGCCGACGAGCGCGGTGCGGGGGAAGCGGATCTCACCGGAGCGCAGCCAGGCACCGAAACGCCTGGTCCACTCGTCCTCCACGTCAGGATGGTCCGCGCCGCTGTATCCGCGCAAGGACACCCCCTTGACGACGATCCGGTAGGCGTCGAGCTCCACGGGTGCGCTGCCGCCGGCGCGGTCCGCCGACAGCTGCCCCGAGAGCGCCCCGACCAGGGCGAAGCGCGCGCCGCGCCGGGCCGCGCCGAGAGCGGCCACCAGTTGCTCGCCGCCGACGTTGTCCAGCAGGACGTCCACCCCTTCGGGCGCCGCCTCGGCGAGCTGCGCGGCGAAGGACCCGGCCCCGCGCAGCAGGACCGCGTCATAGCCCAGTTCGGCAACCAGCCGCTCGGCCTTCCGCGGCGAGCCGGTGGTGCCGATCACCCTCCCGGCGCCGAGCAGCCGGGCGATCTGCCCCGCCATGGATCCCACCGCTCCCGTGGCCCCGGTGACCAGGACGGTGTCGCCCCGGCGGACGTCCGCGAGCCGGGTCAGCGCGCCGTAGGCGGCCGAACCCTGGGCGAGGTACGCGACCGGATCGGGCAGCACGTCGCCCAGCGGGGTGCACTGTGCGGCGGGCACCAGCGCGTACTCGCGCCAGCCGAGCATATGGAGGACGCCGTCACCGGGGCGCAGCCGGCTGTCGCCCGGCGCGGCCACCACCTCACCGACGGCCGGGCCGAACAGCGTGTCGCCGCTGTGCAGTCGCGGCAGCGGCAGACCGTCGACCTCTCCTCCGATCAGAGTGCGCAGACCGGGGAAGACCAGGAAGTGCCGGTTCCTGACCAGCACCTGACCCGGGCCGGGCACGGGCAGGGGCGTCTCGACGACGGCGAAGTGCTCCGGCGACGGCAGCCCCCCGGGCATGGCGGCGAGCCGGACTTCGCGGGCGGTTCGGGGCAGGGCGGAGGTCATCTTCGGGCTCCCGGCGGGTGGAGGACGGCGCTGTCGCCGTGCGGACGCGGTGACGCTAACCCCTGACCCGCACGTCAGGGTCAAGCCGCCGACGGGCGGCTCCCCGGAGGCGGCCGCCGGGTGGCGCGGCCGCACCTGGACCCACAGCCGTGGTGCACCGGGCCTCCCCCCAGCGACGAGGCCCGTATCCGCCGCTCCCGTGCCCCGGCGGCGGAACCGTTCGTCTAGGGTGGCGCCCATGACGAGCGGTGAGGCGCACGCGGACGAGCGGGCGAGGCAGGCGAAGTCCTTCGACGCTGCGGCCGACGCCTATGAGCGGGGCCGGCCGCCCTACCCGGGCGAGGCGGTGACCTGGCTGCTGGACGGCGCGGGGCCGCGCGTGCTCGACCTGGGTGCGGGCACCGGCAAGCTGACGCGTCAGCTGACGGCGCGGGGACTGGACGTCACCGCGGTGGAGCCCTCGGCGGGCATGCGGGGGCAGTTGGCGGCCGCGGTACCGCAGGCCCGCGTCCTGGAGGGGACGGCAGAGGCGATCCCTGTGCCCGGGAGCAGTGTGGACGCGGTCCTGGTGGCGCAGGCGTGGCACTGGGTCGACACCCGGCGGGCGGTCCCCGAGGCCGCACGTGTCCTGGCTCCGGGCGGGACCCTCGGACTGCTGTGGAACATACGGGACGAGCGGGACGACTGGACGGCCGAGCTGGGTCGCCTTCTGCATCCGGAGGGCGCCCCGCCCACCAGCGGCGTCGGCACCAGCGCCGTCGCGGAACGGTCCGGGCCCTTCGGCGCGCTGGAGACCTGCGCCGTGGAGTGGCGCCATGAGCTGGGCATCGGAGAGCTCGTCGACCTGGTGGCCTCGCGCAGCTACGTCATCACCATGCCGGAGGCCCAGCGGACGCACCTGCTCGCCCAGGTCCGGCAGCTGGCCCTGCGTCACCCCGGCTTGTCGGCCGGGGACCGGCTCCACATGCCCTATGTCACACGGTGCTATCGAGCCCGTCGCCGGGCCTGAGCGGGCGGTGTGTGACGTCATGCGTGTCCCGCTCATGCGCGGGGGCGAGCAGGACGAGCATGCCGGCACCCGGCGCGGGACCTGGTGACCGTCTGAGGGGCTCAACGCAGAGGGCGCTGCCTGCCGGGCCGGGGAGCACCAGGCAGAACGGACCGGGGCGGCTCACACTTCGCCGAGGAAGCCGGGGCCTGGCCCGCCCAGCTGGTCGGCGAAATCCGCCGCAATCCCCAGGATCTGCCGCATCGGCACCGCGGCCCGGCGCGTGGCCGCGAGGTCCGCATGGGCCTCCTCGGACCACAGGAACGGAAAGACGGTGATCCCCTGGGAGAGGGCGAGGGCGGTGGCCTCCTCCTGCCAGCCGGGCCAGCGCAGCCCGTCGTAGAAGGTCTCCAGACGACCCGACAGCAGCCAGGAGACCCATGCGGAGTGACCCATCTCCAGCGCCTCCCAGGCGAGCGTGTCCGGAGCGAAGTAGGTCATCTGCCCCGGTGCCCCCGGGCGGCCGGCAGCGGCAGGATCATGGCCGTTGAGCGCGAAGACCCCACCCAGGACGTCATGACCGACGACGAGACCGGTCGCAGGATGCCAGGCGGGATCGAACACCGCCGGGAACCCGTTGACCTGTGCCAGACCCGGCAGGCTCGCGTCCGCCGCCGGACCGCCGTAGACGCGCACCCACCCGTCGTCCAGGAGCAGTCCGCCGGTGTTCAGCACCAGCGCACCGAGCAGGGACCGCGCGGTGACCTGCAGCTGCAGCAGGCACCGGCGCCCCTGGTCGCGGTCGGCCGGCAGCACCTGCGCGGACACGGCGCTCGCCGCGAGCAGCTCCTGAAGCCCGGGCCACGCCGGATCGTCCACATTGGTCAACTCGCTGATCTCGCGCATCCGAAGATGATCGCAGCCCGCTGGTCGACCTCGGGGACCGGGCCGGTGCCGGAGCTGCCGCAGGACGACCGGCATGCCGCGGTCGTGCGGGTCGCACGGCGGGCTTGCGGGGCGGTCAGCCGGACGGGGCGATCAGACGGACAGAGCCGCCGTGCAGGCGGTGCGGCACCCACGGGCCCCCGTGACCCGGAGGCCGGTCCGGTGCTGTCGCCGCTGCCGCCGGGCGTCCGCCGACCGGCTGGACGGGCCCGCACAGGCGAGCGCCCGTGCGGGCCCGTCCCGGCCCCGTGGCCCTTGCCGGCGCCCGGGGCTGGCGGGCGCCGGTCCCGTTCAGGTCAGGAGGGAAGGGTCCACTTCTGGTTGGCGCCGCCCGTGCAGTCCCAGATCTGCACCTGGGTGCCCGCGGTGGTGGACCAGTTGGGGTCGTCCAGGCACTTGTTGGACTGCGGGTTGTACAGCGATCCGTCGGACTGCGGGATCCACACCTGGGCGGCGGTGTTGTTGCAGTCGTAGAGATCCACCTGGGTGCCGTTGGCGGTGCCGCCCGCGTAGATGTCCAGGCACTTGCCCAGCACATGGAGGGTCGTCCCGGCCTGGACGAACGTCCACTTCTGCGCCGCGGTGCCGTTGCAGGTGTAGATCTGGATCGGGTTGTAGTTGGAGGTGTCGGCCGAGCGGTCGTCCAGGCAGAGGCCGCCGTACCCGGTGATGGCGCCACCTGTTCCGGTGCCGCCACCGCCGCCACCGCTGCTTCCGCCGGTGGTGGTGTACGCCGCGACGTACCCGACGCTCATCGTCGCGCCCGAGGTGGTCGAGGAGGTCGGCGTGGTGCAGCCGCACACGCCGTTGGGGAAGCCTCCGCCGATCGCCAGATCAAAAATGATCATCAGGTTGTGGTCGAAGGCCTGCTGCCAGGCGGCGGCCCCGACCTGGCTCTCGTTCACGCTGAAGTACTGGCTGCCGTCCAGGTACCAGGTGATGGACTCGGCCGAGGTGTTGGTCCTGTCGAGGACCATCGAGTACGTGTGGTAGCCGGTCTGGCAGCCGGAGCAGGCCCGAAGACCGCTGCCGATGCCGTTGCCCTCGTTGCACACCCCGCCCGGGTAGGTGCCGCAGTGGATCGTGCCGGCAACCTGTGAGAGCGCGTTCACGTCCTCCATGATGTCGATCTCGCCGTTCTCCGGCCACTGCCCCTGTCCCAGCATCCAGAAGGCCGGCCAGTAGCCCAGGCCGCTGCCCGGGTTCGGCTGCTTGATGGACGCGGTGACCTGCAGCTTGCCTCCGGCGGGGGCGCCGACGACGGCGTTGGGGGTCCGGATCCGGCCGGACGTCCAGTTGCTGCCGCTCCCCAGCGCGGTGATGTTGAGATGACCGCTGCCGTCCAGGGAGACATTGCTGGTCGAACTGGTCATGGTCTCGATCTCGCCGGTTCCGAAGTTGGAGCCCGGCCCGGTGTCGTAGGTCCACTTCGAGGAGTTGGGCGCACTGCCCGCCGACCCCGCGAAGTCGTCGCTGAACACCGTGGTCCACCCGGAGGGCGCCGAGGGGACGGTCACCGCGCCGGCGGGTGCGGGGGCGAACGCGAAGACGGCGAGCACGGCGGCCGCCGTCAGTGCCCCGGCCCGGCGACAGCGCCGGGCG
>NZ_LIQR01000302.1 GCF_001418575.1 Peterkaempfera griseoplana | reverse complement strand
CACCGCCCCGGACCAGCGCCGCCATCACGGCGTAGTCGCCCTTGCCGGCGACGAAGTTGCCGGTGCCGTCCAGTGGATCGACCAGCCACACGGCGGGCTCGCTGCAGACCGCCTTGACCAGCAGGGGGTCGGCGGAGACCGCCTCCTCGCCCACCACCGGCACCGGGAGCAGCGCCCGCAGCCGCTCCGCGATGATCAGTTCCGCCTCGCGGTCGGCCACCGTGACCAGGTCACCGGGCGCCTTCTCCATGACCTCTCCGCAGGAGAGTGCCCGGAACCGCGGCTCGATCACCTCCGCCGCCGTCTCGGCGAGGATCTCCGCCACCTTCTCGAGCACCACGCGCCGCTCCTCTCGCTTCCCCCCTCACTCTCCCACGCGGTTGATCGCGCTGCCGGACCAGGGACGGGTACGGCCCGGTGCGCAGGGCGTCACCGCCGCTCCGCACCGGGCCGTACCGGAGGCGCCGGCGGTCAGTCCACCACCGGACTGCGGCGCTCCAGCAGCACCACGTCGCGCCAGACCCCCCGGTGGCGGCCCAGGCGCTCACGGACGCCGACCTCGCGGAAGCCCGCAGCGCGGTGCAGGGCGAGACTGGCCCTGTTCTCCGGGAAGACGCCGGACTGCACGGTCCAGACGCCGGCGGCCTCGGTGGACGCCAGCAGTGCGGCGAGCAGGGCGCGGCCGACACCGCGGCCGCGGGCGGCCGGATCGACGTACACGGAGTGCTCCACCACGCCCGCGTAGACGCAGCGGTCGGAGACCGCGGAGGCGGCGACCCAGCCCAGCAGCCGGCCGTCGGGGTCCAGGGCGACGAAGCGGTGGCCGGGGAGCCTGGTGCGGTCGAAGTCGGACCACGTGGGCGCCGACTCCTCGAAGGTGGCGTCGCCCTCGTCGATGCCCGCCTGGTAGACGGCCAGCACCCGGTCGGCGTGCTCCGGGGCCATCGGCACGATCCGCGGTGCGGCGGCGCTGCCCGCGGTCGCCTCGGTGTCCGGGGCGAGGTCCAGCCCGAGGTGGGCGGCGAGGAAGCAGGTGGTGTCGGCGGAGAGGCCCACGCTGCGGGAGACCGAGGGGGCGCTGTGGCCGACGTCCTTCTCCCTGCGGAGCAGCACCGGACGGTCGCCGGGACCGCCGGTGGTGGCCCACTGGAGCGCGGCGCAGAGTTTCCGGGCGTGCAGCGGATCGACCCGGGTGTCCTGGTCGAAGACGGTGAAGAGCACCGCCGGATAGTCGGTGCCGGGCCGGACCCGGTGGTACGGGGAGTAGGCCAGCAGCCAGCCCAGCTGTTCGGGGTCCTCGGCGGTGCCGTACTCCTCGGTCCAGGTGCGGCCCAGGCCGAAGCGCTCATAGCGGACCATGTCCAGCAGCGGCGCCGAGCAGACCGCCGCCGAGTAGAGGTCGGGGCGCTGGGTGACGGCGGCGCCGATCAGCAGCCCGCCGTTGGACCTGCCGGAGATGCCGAGCAGGCCCGGCCGGCAGACACCGTTGTCCAGCAGCCACTGCGCGGCGGCGTGGAAGTCGTCGAAGACGTTCTGCTTGTGCTCCATCATCCCGGCGCGGTGCCACTCCTCGCCCTCCTCCAGCCCGCCGCGGAGATTGGCGACGGCGTAGACGCCGCCCGCCTCGACCCAGGTGAGCACCCCGGCGGAGAAGCCGGGGGTGAGGGAGATCTGGAAGCCGCCGTACCCGTAGAGGACGGTCGGGCGCGGGCCCGGCGGCAGGTCGGCTCGGGCGATCACGAACATCCGCACCTCGGTGCCGTCCGCCGAGGGGAAGGTGACCTGACGTACCGTCACCTCGGGCAGCGCGACCCGGCCCGGGGCGTCGGCCCACAGGGTCGTGGCGCCGGTGCGGCCGTCGTAGCGCAGCACCCGCTCCGGCGCGGTGTGGTCGCCGTAGCCGAACCAGGCCTCGAAGCCGCCGCCGCGCGTCCTGGGGTCGGAGGGGGAGAAGCCGGACACGCTGCCCAGGCCCGGCAGTTCGACGGTGCGCAGCAGCCGGCCGTCGGCCAGGTCGTAAACGGCCACCTCGGCGACGGCGTGGCGGCTGCGGTGGACCAGCAGCTGCGGCCGCCAGCCCGGGTCGCGGCCGTCGCCGTACAGCACGCAGACGTCCTCCAGTACCGCCACCGGGTCCTGCGGCACCAGCTCCGCCAGCAGCTCCTCCCACTGCGCCGGGGGCAACCCGGCCGGGCCGGCGGCCGCCGCGTGCAGCGCCTCCGGGTCGCCGACCAGCACCCGGCCGCGCGGGGCGCCGGCGTCGGTGACGACATAGGCCCGGCCGTCCTCGCCGATCCAGAGCGAGGTCTGGTCGTCGCAGCCGGTGCGCAGCGGGAGCAGCCGCGGCCGCTGCGGCGGCGACCCGGTCAGGTCGGCGAGATACAGGTCGCTGCGGGGCGCCGTCCCCGCCGAGGCGGTGACGGCCAGCCAGCGGCCGTCCCGGCTGACCTGGACGCCGTAGTAGTTGGTGGCGGCCAGTCCGGCGCCGAAGACCTCGACGTCCTCGGCCGGGTCAGTGCCGAGCCGGTGCAGGTACACCCGGCGGTGGAACGGCTCCTCGCCCTCCGGGACCAGTCCGGGGGCGAGCCGCCGCACGTAGTAGAAGGACTCCCCGTCGAGGAGCCAGGCGACGGGGGAGTAGCGGGTGCGGTCGACCGGCCCGTCGACCACCTCGCCGGTGGCGACGTCCATCACCCGCAGCACCGACTCCTCGGTGCCGTTCTCGGACAGCTGGTACGCCAGCAGGCGGCCGTCGTGGGAGGGCGACCAGCCGTCGAGTGTGGTGAGGCCCTCGGGGTCCACGGCCACCGGGTCGATGAGCACCCGCTCGGGCGCGTCCTGCGCAGCGGCGGTGCCGTCGGCGGCGGGGTCCACGGTGAGCAGGACGCCGTGCTCCTGGCCGGGGGTGCGGCGGGTGAGGAAGCGGCGGCCGCCGTACCAGTAGGGGCTGCTCTCGTAGCCGACGCCGTTGAGTTCGGTGAGCCGGGCGGCGATCCGTTCCCGGTCGGGCCACTGCCGCCGGGCCGCGTCGAACAGTTCGTCCTGGGCGGCGGACCAGTCGCGGGTCTCCTGGGAGGCCGCGTCCTCCAGCCACCGGTAGGGGTCCTCCACCAGGTGCCCGAACAGGTCGTCGACCACGTCGGCGCGACGGGCGGGCGGATGGCCGGACGGGATCCCGGGAAGCGGCTCCTGCGCAGACTGCGTCACCATGAGCGGCAGCCTACGGCCTGTGCGGGGGATCCACCGGCCGTTCCGGCGGCCCCCGCGGCGCAGCCGGGGGGCCCGCAAGGGGGCGGGCCCCCCGGC